>JBDKVE010000118.1:0-10262 GCA_039679345.1 Anaerohalosphaeraceae bacterium | reverse complement strand
ATTAACAGTATTTTCAGGGATAACATCGCGATATGGGGGGGGGCAATATACGGGGGCGGCGGGAAAATTACGAATTGTGTTTTTTTTGGAAATTCAGCTTCTTCTTACGGCGGAGCGATAGCAAGCGTTGATAATCTGACAATGATGAATTGCATTCTATGGAATAATACCGCTTCATCCTATCCGCAGATTGGTTATGGTTCCAGCAGTACTGTTATTTATAATGACATTCAGGGCGGGGGGACTGGGACGGGGAATATCGATCTGAATCCGCTGTTTACAGATGCCGCCGCGGGGGATTTCCGGCTTCAGGCGGGTTCTCCCTGTATTGATATGGGGAATAATGCGGGCGTGTCTGAGGGTGTGTTGACGGATTATGCAGGCAATTCGCGGATTATTGACGGTAATGAAGACAACACGGCTGTCGTTGATATGGGGGCATATGAGTATCTGAAAGGCCCGGTTTTCCCGGTGATATTAACACCTCCGGGAGGCTTTTATCGTACAGAACAAACGGTGATCGTTACCTGTAGTATTCCCGGGGCGGTGATTCACTATACAACCAATGGGCAGGATCCGACGGAACATGATCCGGTGATTGCCTCCGGGGACCATATTGCGGTGGATCGAAACCTGACCATAAAAACCAGGGCATGGATGGATCAGACCCCCTCCGCAGTGATTCAGTCTGAAACTTATACCCTGATGACGGCGACACCGGTGTTCTCGGTTATGGGTGGAACTTATCCCGTGGCGCAGGCTGTTGCTGTGACTTGTATGACTCCGGGGGCCGAGATTCACTATACAACCAATGGCCAGGAGCCGACGCAAGCCGATCCGGTGATTGCTTCCGGCGATACTATTTTAATCCATCACAGCATGACTTTAAAAGCCCGGGCATGGAAGGGCGCCATGCTGCCCAGCGAAGTGAAGTCCGTATTTTATGCCCTGATGACGGCGATGCCGACGTTTTCGATTGCCGAAGGAATACACACTGACGAACAGTTTGTGATGGTTTCCTGTGCGACACCGGAGGCGGAGATCCATTATACCACCAATGGTCTTGACCCGACTGAAAGTGATTCGGTGATACGTTCCGGCGACACTATTTTTATTGATCGCAGCGTCACTCTGAAGGCCGCAGCATGGCGAATGGGGATTGACCCCAGTCCCGTAGCCTCCGCAGTTTATACGCTGGTTGCAGCGAAGCCGGAATTTACGCCGAATGGAGGTGTTTACAAGGAACAGCAATCTGTCACGATCCAATGCGCTACTCCGGGTGCGGTAATTCATTATACGACGGATGGGACGAATCCATCACAGGATAGTGCCATATTTAATCCCGGCGAGACGATTTCGGTCACGGTAAAGCCTTATACTGTCTTAAAGGCGATTGCCTATAAAGGCAGTCTGCAGGCCAGTGACATCAACACGGTGATTTACCGCACCGTCGGGGTGATTTATGTGAATGCCTCTGCTCAGGGAACCCATAGCGGGATGAGCTGGATGGATGCCTGTACCACCCCGCAAGCGGCGCTGGAAACGGCTGTCAGTGGAGATGAAATCTGGGTGGCGGCAGGAATCTATAAGCCCAGTAAAATGGTTGGCGGCACCGGCGAACGATTCAAGGCATTCCAGTTGAAAAATGGAGTGAAGCTTTATGGCGGATTTAATGGGACAGAAACCAGCCTGGAGCAGCGAGACTGGGAGTCAAACCAGACGATTTTGTCCGGAGATTTAAATGGCAACGATACGGAGATGCTCTATCCGGGAGATATCAGTCGAATTGACAATTGTTACCATGTATTTAATCATACAACGGGTACCAATCTGAATAGCTCTGCGATTTTGGACGGGTTTATTATCACCGGAGGAAATGGGACCGATTCTTATCCTTATGGCGGGGGGATGTATAACGATCAATGCAGTCCCACAATATACCACTGTACCTTTATAGCCAACACGGCCTCAGATCGCGGTGGAGCGATATTGAATTATAATAGTAGTCCAGTGATTCATGATTGTGTTTTTGTCCGGAATTATGCGGGGATGTACGGTGGTGGAATATTTAACTATTATGAATCCTCCAGTCCCTCGATAATGAATTGCGATTTTTTTGATAATAGAGCTGCTTCCGGAGGGGGTGTCTATGGGGGCGCGGTAGTTACAAATTGTATTTTCAACGGCAATTCAGCTTCTTATCGTGGTGGTGCTCTGTCTTCTATTTCAACCATGATTAATTGTTTACTGGTAGATAATACTGCTTCGTATGGAGGCGCAGTCTGTGATATTGCATCGATTATCAATTGCGTTTTCACGGGAAATTCGGCGGTTCAAACCGGTGGTGCAATACATGACGCTTCAATGATTACCAATTGTATTTTATGGGATAATACGGCTCCCATAGCTCCGCAGATTTATGCAGATAACAGCGCTAACAACCTGAATTATAGTGATATTGAAGGCGGCTGGACAGGAGCGGGGACGGACAATATCAATCTGGATCCTTTGTTTGTCGATGCGGCCAATGGCGATTTCCATTTGAGGCCGGATTCTCCCTGTCTGGATAGAGGAAATGATGCGGCAGTGCCGGCAGAAGTGCTGACCGATCTGGATGGATGTCAGCGAAAATATGGACGCGTTGACATCGGGTGTTATGAATATACTCTCCCGATTGCCCGGGCCGGACAGGATCAATCTGTGCAGGAATGGGAGGATATTCGATTGGACGGCAGCGGGTCGAGTGATTCGGATGGCGATGTTCTGACGTATCGATGGATGCTCAGCGGCAAGGTCATTGCAGCCAACACAAATCCGACCGTGTCGCTGCCTGCGGGGGTTCATACGATTACGCTGGTGGTGTCGGATGGGGTTGCTGAATCCGAGCCGGACGAGGTTGTGGTGACGGTGATTGCAGCCAGAAAGGGGGCGCTTCAGGTCGTGCCGTCAACCCTCAGCCGCAGCAGTACGGCTCGCTATATCGTGGCGATGTTCCAGCTTCCGGCAGGCGTCCAGAAACTAAACGGCAAGCTTGTACTTTATCCGGGCGGAGTGAAATCGACGCTGGAGCGAGCAATAACTATTGGCGGAAAGATTCAGATGTACTGCTGGTTTGAAAAGCAGCCACTGATGGATGCGATTGCCGCAGATGGAACGGCCGAGCTGACAATCGTCGGCAAGCAGCCTGATGGGCAGAATGTCTATGCCAAAGCCAGGGTCATTATAACCCGATAGAGATAGATTAATTGAACCGAGCAGTGCGATAATTTTGCTTTTTTTGGGTAAAAATGGTATAATACGTAAAATGTTTTAAACACGGAAATGATGGCGAAAAGGCCGTTTTTATCGGAGGTTTTGTGATGAAAAACCGGAATATCTGTTTAGCGATTGCGTTAATGGTTGTTTTGGGGACGGTTTCGTATGGGGCTGAGACGGTGCATTTGTTCCTGACTGGTAAATCTCAGGGCTGGATTCAGGGGGACTCAATACAGGTCTCTCTCGGACGCGAAAATTCAATAGAAGCGGTTGCTTATACGCAGATGGTCGTTGCCGAACCGGACCCGAAGACGGGTATTACGGGGGAAGTTCGCAATCATTTTCCGGTGACGATTCTGAAACGGCTCGATAAATCCACGCCGCGGCTGTTTCTGGCCTGGCGCAATCATGAACCGCTGACGGCGGTATTCAAATTTTATCGGCCTAATCCAAACGGCGACGGGACGACTGAGCAATTCTATACTGTGACGCTGCACGGGGCCTTTATTTCGGGCATTCGGCGGGAAGTACTCAATACGATGGATCCTCAGGTAGGAAACTATCCAGCGATGGAACGCATTTCATTTACCTACAACGAGATTGAAGAAGTTTGGGAAGATGGCGGATTTAATGTGGGGGATGGATGGCATGCTGACACCAGCAAGATTCCGCTGAGCGATGTGAATTTTGATGGCATCGTTAATATGAACGATTTTGCCATTCTGGCCGATGAGTGGATGACGCAGTATTAAGGTTCATGCAGGGGAAAGGGCTGAGTAATTATACTGCCCTTACAGGGCGTGGGATAATCATGATTTGTAACCCAGGGCGTTGCCCTGGGCTGTTATAGGCTGGCCTTTCAGGCCGAAGTGGACGAAGGGAAATTACATCCCTTGCGTTCAGTATAAGATTATGTGAATTGATTCACCCTGTTGCAATCCGAGGCTATTTGGATTTGTCCTTTCGAGACAGAAGGAATTAAGACTTCGTTTACACCTTGTATTTTCATGCCGCGAGTTGTATAAATAAATAATGTACACTGTCATTGTGGAAAAAGAGTTCTGGGCCGAGCATCAGTTGATGATGCCGGATGGGGTTCGGGAGCCGCTGCATGGCCATGTGTGGAAGGTGGCGGCGGCGGTGGCGGCGGAAAATCTGGATGCGGCGGGTCTGGCTATTGATTTTTGTGTCGTGTCGCGGCATCTGGAGAGAATTCTCGGACCTCTAACGGGTCAGAATCTGGAGCAATGCGAGCCGTTTATGGGCATTAATGCCTCTGCGGAGCGAGTGGCTCAGTATGTTTTTGGCCGGATGGCAGGGTTGATAACGCCGCCGGGGCAGTTAATCTGGGTCGAGGTGACGGAAGCGGCTGGGTGTCGGGTACGCTATGAGCCGTAGATTGACCTTGAGACCGCTGCAAAACGGACCGATATAGGATATAGTTTGTCGGTCTGAAATTGAACTCATATTAAAATAGAAATTATATATATGCTATGTCAGATATGTAAAGAAAACACGGCCACGATTCATTTGACCGAAATTACCCACGGGCAGCGTTGCGAGACGCATTTGTGTCAGCGTTGCGCCCAGCAGCAGGGGCTTGGGGCACAGACGCAGGTTCCGTTGAATGAACTGCTGAGCAGTCTGCTTCAGGCGGCCAAAACTGCGACGGATTCGCAGGAAAAGGCGATAGATTTCAGCCATCCGGACAAGACTTGTCCGGTGTGCGGAATGACGCTGCGTCGGTTCAGTGAGACGAGCCTGCTGGGATGCCCGGAGGATTATAAGCATTTTCAGAAAGAGCTGGGGCCGCTGATTGAGCGGACTCATGCGGGTCATGCTCAGCATTGCGGCAAGGTGCCAACGCAAGCGGGGCAGGAAATGAAAAAGGATGTGGAATTGCTGCATCTCCGCCGGCAGCTTGAACAGGCGGTGAAGGCTGAAGATTATGAAACCGCCGCGCGGTTGCGCGACCAGATCAGGCAGATAGCATGAAACCGGCACAGCTTGCCAATCAATCGAGTTCGTGGTTTGGGGCCGAGGGGCCGGGGTGGGATATTGTCATTTCATCGCGGGTGCGGCTGGCGCGAAACCTGGCCAATTATGAATTTCTGTCATGCCTGACGCCGGAACGGCAGCAGGAAATCCTCGATACGCTCAGCGGGGCGATTTTGTCGCTGTCGCTGGGGGATGAAGTGTGTTTCATGGATGTGGACCGGGCGGCAACGCTGGAGCGGCAGTTGCTGACGGAGCGGCATTTGATCAGCCGGCAGCACGCGGCGGGTAAGGGGCCGCGCGGGGTGGTGGTCTCGGCGAAAGAATCGTTTACGGCGATGATTAACGAGGAAGACCATCTGAGGATGCAGGTGTATGCGGCGGGGTTCAATCTGGGGGATTGCTGGAAGCGGATTAATGCCATCGATGATATGATTGAGCAGAAGGTTCGGTATGCCTACAGCGAGCGGTGGGGGTATCTGACGGCGTGCCCGACGAATCTGGGGACGGGGATTCGCGTGTCGGTGATGCTGCATCTGCCGGCGCTGAAGATGACTTCGCAGATTGAAAAATTTGTGACCGCGGCCAAGGATGCGGATTTGGCGGTGCGGGGATTGTTTGGGGAAGGGACCGATGCGCTGGGGGATTTTTATCAGCTTTCCAACCAGGTGACTCTGGGGGTGCGGGAAGAGGATGTAGTGCGGGAGCTGTCGGACAATATCGTGCCGCGGATTGTGGAGTATGAGAAGGCGGCGCGTCAGGTGCTTTTGGAGCAGAAGCCGCATACGCTGGACGATAAGATTCAGCGGGCGCTGGGGGTGCTCAAGAGTGCGTGTCTGATCAGTTCGCAGGAGGCGCTGTATCTGCTGTCGAGTGTGCGGCTGGGGGTGAATCTCGGGCGTGTGCCGAATCTGTCATTGACGACGATTAATGAATTATTCCTGCTGACGCAGCCGGCCCATCTGCAACTGCGGGCCGGAAAGATGCTCGATGCCGACCAGCGGGACGCCCTGCGTGCTCAGATTATCCGCCAGAAACTGGCGAATAATTGATATAACATTTCACGCCGCAATTTATACCAGGGCCGGATCCGGGGCCTTGAGGTCGTTTCCCAGAATATGAGCCCCTTCACGGCAGCCGCCATCACAGTGCGGGTTGAGGCTGCATCCTGTACACATCTGCGGCAGGTAGTCTTTCTGGACGAATTGTTTCCAATAGGGATTGGTTTTCAATTGCTCGAGCTGGTCGATGTGATTGAGGCGAACGGGGGAATGATTGCAGACCCGCGTGAAGCCGGAGGGATCAATGACAAAAAAATCGCGGGCTGCTGAGCAGCGGCTTGCCACCTGAAGATTTTTGTATTTATCGGCGTCAAAGACACACTTGGGCAGTTCTGTTCCGACATGGCCTCTGCGATTGGCCTCTTTCAAGACGGATTCGGCGATATCCAGCATTTCGGGGATTTGCGGGCGGCTCAGATTTAATTCGGCGGCATAGCGCAGGCCGCGCCCGCCGGGCAGAAAGCGATTCATCAGGAGGTCATCCGCCCCGGCAATCAGGGCGTGGGCGATGGTTTCATAAAGTTCGTGGATATTCCGGCCGGTTACAGTCACGCCGACGGTGGTTTCGATGCCTTTGTCCTTGGCTTTTTTGAATCCATCCAGAATTATGTGAGGATCGCCGCCGTTGGTGTGATACGTAAAGGTTTTCAGGCCCGGCAGCGACAGACTCAGATGGATTTGATGTTTGGCACATAAGTCCAGAATCCGGTCGTCGAGGATTTTGCCGTTGGTCAGCAGGAACAGTTTTGGCGGGGCGGAGCGGCTGACCAGTTGGCCGTTTTTGGATTCGATGTGTTCGGTGATACAGCCGGCGGCGTGGATGAGGATCTCTTCGATATGTTCCTTGAGCAGCGGTTCGCCGCCGGTGAAGGCGATATTGACGATGCCCAGGGTGCACAGGCGGGAAATCAGGCTCTTCCACTGGTCTGCGGACATTTCCGGTCGGATGTCAAACGTCCCCCGGTCGTCGAACCACGGGCAGGAGCAGAACAGGCACCCGTGATTGCAGCGGTAGGTCATCTCCAGTACGGCGGTCGAAGGCAGAAACGATGGGGCCAGTCGTGAAAAGCAGCTGTTGTCGTTATTGGGCATTGTTGATTTCAACTCCTACTATTTTTTCAAGCTGCTCAAGATGGTCTTTGATGGCGGTCTCATCGTCTATGGCGTATTGATATTTTTTCTTACCGTTAAGGAAGTGAATTAACAAATCCAAATCTCGGCTGGTTATTCCTTCATAGCGATGGTCTTTTTGCATTTCGGGGTAATGGATGATCAAGACTAAACTGGGTGTCTTAACATCAGGGCTGCAGTGTTTGCAGAACTGAGACTCATCCAGTTCGACGGACAGTTTGGGAACTTCCTTAATTTTTCGTCTGCAGGCATCCAATTCATAGGTTAGTGCAGAGATTGCTTTGCCATTATAAATGATTTCTTTATTTAAAGGATTTTGTGTTTGACTGTAGTGCTGTGTTCTTGAACTGCACTTGGGACAAATATATTCAGCGTAATCAGGAGAATTGGCGACGACAGCATAACACATTGCACCGGGGGCTTTTATTTTGGGCCTTGGGGATTGTGCGATTTTCTGAAGCTGCTGTCTGACCTGCTCCTGTGATAAAAATCCGCAGGATGAGACCGTTGTTACAGTGACTCCGGCAGAATTGGGATCAGAGGGCATTTCTTTCCTGCAGCTTGCGGTCAGGAATATTAAACCGAGCAGAATCATCACTAAAAGAATGTAATGCATGGGTCAGTCCTTCTTTGGGGTGTTTCAGTACATGCGGCGCAGCTGTAATGGCCTCCGGACCACAGGAGAATTGCGGTTTTTGTCAATGCAGTCAAATAACACATAAGTCCTTCCTGAATAAAATGTTATATTGCAGGCTGCTTGTCATTGAAATAATCAATCTACTCTTCAGTATATTATTGTGACACCTGAAAATCGAGAAAGTTTCATAGGAAAGACAGAATTTTACAATAATCTTGCATGATCTATGATTTTTTAGGAGCACGGCAATTAATGCATTGTTTAGCAGGCGTGCGGCATTTGCTCGCCTGTTTTGATCGTTTGGCTTTTTCTTTTGCGTCTTTGTGCCCATGCTGGGCGGCCTTTATGAGCCAATGTCGGCTCCATCGGTCTGACTTGCTTACCCCATCTCCATCCTGGTAGCACAGTGATAAATTCCATTGTGCTTCTGGGTCCCCTTTGATTGCGGCCATTTTATAGTATTTTACGGCCAGTTTATCATTCTTTTTCAAACCGGTGCCTTTATGATAGGCATATCCGAGGTCACGCAGGGCTTGCGGGTCTCCCTGGCTGGCGGCTTGTTTTAGCCAGACTATGGCTTTCTTTAGATTTTTTGCTGTGCCCTCTCCATCTCGATACATCATATAAACATTGTATTGTGCTACGACCTCTCCTGACTGGGCGGCATACAGATAATATGCAAAGGCCTTTTTTCGATTGGTTTTTGTGCCGCAGCCGAAGTCGTAACAGAGGCCGGCATAGAAAGAAGAGTCAATGCAGCCTTCATCAGCCAGTGCTTTCCAGATTTTGAAGGCAGGAGCCCAATTTCCATTGATGAAGGCCAATTTGCAGGCTTTCTGATAGCTTTGATCTTTTGATTTTTTTGATTCCATGGTTATTCCTAATAAAATTCAGTTTGAAGAAATTTGCCTGAGCCTTGCAATGGACCGCTGAAGGTTGACCGCGGCAGGCTGCTGATATTTCTGGATAAAATAGTCTGTAAAGTAAATCGCGGGTTTGTCCAGAAATGCCTTCAGGATGGCGGTCCGACCGAGGCGAAACTGGTCTTCCGGCACATGGGCGTATTCTTTGCGGATGTTGGCTTCATAGCGATTAAATTCATCGGCGGGGCTGCCCAGGATGGCCAGGTCGATATCGGCAATCCATTCCTGATCTCGGGTTTGCGGCTGGCCGGTGTGTTTGGTGGTCAGGATGAGGTGCTGGATTTCCCGAGCCATTGCGTCGGGCAGACCAGCCTCCATACAGGTATTGTACGCAATCAGGGCGCTCTGTTCTTCGTTCTGACTCCCCCGGACATCATAGACGACATCATGATACCAGAGGGCGAATTCGACGGAGTCCGGATTGGATGCCATGGACCGGATTGGTTCGAAGATGTCGAGGCAGGCTCGGATGTGGTCGAGATTATGATAAAACCGATGCGGTTGCGTGTAGGTGTTCACCAGCAGCTCAAATGCAGCATCGGTGCTGGACTTTGCCCCGATGAGCGACCAAAGCTTAAGAAAACGATTTTTCATACGATTCCAAAATATTCCATGACCTGATTCAACAGGGCCTGAATGGATGCCGTGTCGGTATTGTTTGAATTGTCAATCTCCCACAAGCGGCCGTGGCCGTCCCGCTCAATGGCGGTTTTGATATAGAGCTGCTTCTGCTGGTCGTTGTACTGGCTGGCGATGCGGGTCTTGATTTGCTCGGGGGTCAGGTTTCGCTGTTCCAGACGAGCCCGCTGGGTCTTGTCGTCGGTTTTGACAAGGATGATGTTGTTGCTGCACAGGTGAAGCATGTCGGTCTCGGCCAGGAGTGCGGCATTAATCAGGATCAGGCCTTTTTTGCCGGATAATTCTCTGCGGAGGCGAACGGTCAGTGGGGTATACAGCATTTTATTGAGTTTTTTGAGCTGGTGAATATCCCTGAAGGTGATTTCGCCGAGTGTTTTTCGATTGATAAAGCCATTGGTGTCGATGATTTCGCTGCCGAATTGGGCGGCCAGTTCCTGACGGAGGTTCTGGTAGGCGGGCTCCTTCAGGCTGCCGAGGATCTGGTGGCCGATATGGTCCAGTTCGATGTTATGGACGGGGATGGATTGTCCCAGTGTGGTCAGGATAGTACTGATATACGATTTGCCGGCGCCGATCTGGCCGGTGACGCCGATGATGTACTGGCCGGACAGGCGGGCTTCG
>JBDKVE010000117.1:0-16965 GCA_039679345.1 Anaerohalosphaeraceae bacterium | reverse complement strand
TTCAGCAGCCCGGACATTTCCGAAAATAATATTAACTATGGAACCCTGTCATCCAGCGGAAACAGTTATCATAATCTGTTCCGCTGGAATGATTATCTGGTCACAACAGCCCAGGTCTTCTGCTATGCCGACGGGTGGAAGTATTCCAGTCATGCGGTTTCGACGACGGTTGATTTGGCGTTTGATACATCGCCGCGGGAACGACTGATTAAGGACTATGCCCTTGATAAACGCGGCTATACCTTGAATGAGACACGCCAAATGAGTGCCACCGTGGAAGACGGCTACGGCAACCCCAAAAGCGATTTAACCTTTAAAGAGGCTGTAAGCAATTCCGACAGCGGCAAGCTGTCGATTGTCAGCCAGCATGTACGGACGACCTCCGATGGGCTTAGTGTGCTCCGCTTACTGATGTATTTTGACACAACAGGCAGGTGGTCGGATATTTATACGGGCACGCAGATGAAGCTGTCCTTATATGGTGCTGATGGTAAATCATCGGTACCAGCGGAGATTCAGATTCAGCCCGGTTCACAGGATGCCGATGGCTATCTGACTTCGACACTGATAAATAATGAAGGCATTTATTCATGGACGGTCGATGTGGTGCAGAACTTCACATCGTCCGACCGGCTTGTTTGGCTGGATTTTATGATTCCTGACCCCATGAGCGGATCAGAGATAGTTTATGCGATGGAGTCCATTAAATACTTTAGTAATGACGGCTGGGCGGATGCCATCACCATCAAAAGTCAGACTGTGCCCATGGCCAATTTCCCGCAGAATTATACAAAACAGAATGAATTTACCACCGGCTCCATGTTTGGGACGCTCGGGCGTTTTCCGCTGTATCTGTCACTGAATCCGGGGGATGGGGCGATTTATCCGAAGAGGATTACATCTCGGGATGAGACCTTAAGCGGATCCATGTCGGTTGCTTCGGGACGCTATACATACAGCCAGCAATTGACCGAAGCCGGCATTGATTATGTGACGATGCTGTGCATGGCCAAATACGGCTATTTCGACAATGAATGCCGATGTACCGAAAGCATCGACCTGCTATTTACCGGCGAGCCTCGCTATCTGGGGGGGCTGGTGACTGAGCCGGTAAAGCTGGGCGAGACATGGCAAAAAAATCTGCATGAGTACTTTTTTGTGGAGCAGGACTATAATAACGTTGAATACCTGTCGTCGGACCCGAAAATTCAGATCACCGGCAATATCGCGGTATTTTCTCCGCAAACCACAGAGGATACTATTCGGGATGTTGTCATTACCGCGGTTAGCAAAATCAATCCGGCAATCACCATATCTTCTGATCCATTTACACTCTATGCTGCCAATTGCACAACATCCTTTGATTGCAGCGACCCCAACGGCAGACCGACGGCATGTGTGGACTACCAGTGTCAGGCCTATGATATGCGAAGCTCGTATCGGCTGACTGCTCAGGGGGTGGACATAAGCCTCTTCAATAAGAATGTGACACTGAGCAATCCATTTCCCAATCCGGGCGAGTTGGTTTCGATCTGTGCGGAAGTATTCAATACCGGCACGACCAATGTGTTTGATGTGACGACGGCATTTTATCTGGATGATGTCAATTGTGTCCCGATGGATTCCAATTCCATCAATGTGATTCCGACGACCTATATGGATTTGCCGTTCGAGTCGCATCAGGCCTGTATTACATGGACGGTGCCGTCGGATTTGCGCGGGGCGCACCGTATCTGGGTGAAAGTCAGCGGCGAGTATCCATTGGATATGGAAGAGGATATGCTCAGCAACAATTATGCGACGATGGATTTCTTTGTCAATGACCCGTTGATGAATGAACCCAATGCTGCATGGGTCGGAGGATGCCCATCCACCGTTCCAATGCCCATGATGGAAATGAGTTCGGACATGGAACTGTTCAATCAGGCCCCATCCTGCCAGACACTCTATATGCTGATTCCAATTTATGTGCAGGTCTGTGAGAATGAAACCATCTGTGGTCCGGTGACAGGGATTGAGCTGGGCTATTGGAGTACGCTGTACTGGCCGTCATGGAGCGGATATTGTCAGGAATTTGGTGTACCGCAGGAAGCGATTACCGACCTGATTCGAACCTATGAAAAAATCTATTCGCTGGGTTCCAAAGGGGCCTTGGGAGACCCGCCTTCATGGACGGATATTCCGGGCTATTTTGAAAAGCCCGAAGGCTGGAGCGATGGCTGGCTGCCGTGTCATCCGGAGCCAACCCTGTTTCCGACGATTCTATATGCCCCCGGCGTGGTGGAGCCGGGCTGCGGCGGTCTGTGTCCTGTCAGCGCCTGGGATTGCGGCGAAGGTGTTCATTTCCAGCCGCGTTTCGATTCGCCGTTATATCACGCCTATGAATTCAAAGTCAGCGGTGGTGCTCGCAAAGTCACCCGCTGCCAGACAAAAGCCGATGTAATTAAAGTGCCATATCAGGTCTGCTATACGCCCGGCGACAGGACACCTTTCCGACTGCCGTTTAATCCATTTGGAGGCGGGCCGGGCGGTGATAATGGATGCTGCTATGGCGGCAACGGTCCTGGCCTGCCGGGTTCTGGCCCCGGCGGAGGGCCGCCGCTGCGATTCGAAATCGCCGGCAATCCGACGGATATGAATGGAAATCCGCTGCCGTTTGGGGTGTCTTTCTGTTCGTCCGGAAACGGCGTGTCGAATCAGCAGGATGATATTTTGCTGATTACCCCGGATGGTGGGGGGCTGGAAAGCGGCATTCTTCTGCAGCAGGGTTGGAATCAGTTTGCGCCGTTGCTGGCTCCGCTATCGACGACCGGCGACCGTCATATTACGCTGCATCAGGGATGGAATTTCTTTGGCTATTCAAGTATGACGCCGTTGCTGTGGTCCAATGCGGTCATTATCAATGGAACCGAAGAGAAAACGGTGCCTGTCGCTGACGAAGCCGGATGGATTCAAGGGGTGGTTTACACGCTGGACAATACTACATTGACCTATCAGTTTATCCCCGGTCAGGATGATTTTCTGCGAAATAAGCGGGCCTATTGGCTATTTGCCAAAGTGGACGGCCTGACTTTAAAACTGCCATCGGTGGGTGGATCGCCGGAGGATGCTTCGTTGTTATGGGCGGATATGCTGGTTAGCAATGGTACCGAGTCTGTGACGACAACCGAGGCTGCGCTGGCCGGATGGATTGATGAGTCGCTTTCGTTCATGGATGCCGGTGGTTACAAAATGGTCCCGCAGGATGCCAATTCGATTCATGCCTGGCAGGGATACTGGCTCTGGTGCAATCAGCAGGGTTTGAGGCTGTATTTGCCGTCGCAACCTCAGCCGGTAGTGGAGTCTGCCGAGGTGCAATTTGCCGCTTCTGAGCCGGAAGTGGAACTGGTCAAAGTGGGTACAGAGCCCGGTTTGCCGGCCCCGGATTTTGTGCTGGACGATACGCTTGGAAACAAAGTATCTCTGGCGGATTTCAGGAGTAAAGATATATTGCTGGTCTTTGGCAATACACAATGTCCGAATTGCCGTGGAAAGCTTTCTCTGCTGAATGAAATGCATAAAAAGGGTGATTTCAAGGTGGTTTATGTAGTTTTAGGTGCAACACCTAAGGCCGCCCAGAAATTTGTCAGCGATAATAAGATTGCTTTTACTGTCCTGATTGACAGCAATCAGCTTGTGGGCAGAATTTACGGCATTACGATGATTCCTGAAGCCTTTTTAATCGATCCGGCCGGTGTGATTCAGCATCAGACCACCACAGAAGGCCCGGCCTTGTGGTATTTGCTGGCAGGCCAGACAATACCGGAGTCTATGCTGCCCGATAAATAAACTTGACACAAAAGCCAGAATTCATGAGAATGCCAGTCCTGAATGGATTTAATAAGAGTGAATAGCTAAGCTTATGGCAAATGAGACAGCACGAAAAGGACTGGCCGGGCAGGTGATGAGCGGCCTGATGCGGCGCGGCGGCAGGGGGATGGGGCTGCGCATGACGGCGATGATTGATGTCATCTTCCTTCTACTGACCTTTTTTGTCCTGACCGCACGATTTCCCAAGCCCGAAGCCAATTTGCCAGTCGTTATGCCAAAGCCTTCCACGGAAACGGCTGCGGTTTCCGACAATGGTCCCATGAAAATATATCTTAAATTCATGCCATCCGGCTGCCAGGTGACGCTTGGCGAAACGAAGCCAATTGAGCTGCAGCAGGACAACCTCGATGCGGGATTGACGGCGGTCACAAATGATTTTTTGGAAGCGGCCAAATCAATTAATATAGCAGAGAATGGGCTTGAACTGTATTGCGAGGATGCTGTCGAGTGGGATTATGTGGTTAAGGTTTATGATGTGCTGTATCGCTCTGGGGCCAGAAAGATCGCCTTCGTGTCTCAGGATAAACAAAACCCATAATTGCTGCGTAATCTAAGAAGGTAAATTGAGCGTATGAAAATGATGGCACAACTTGCAGTAATTCTGTTGGTCAGTCTGCTGGCGGCACTGCTGGTCTGGCCCAGAAAGAAAAAGCATCCAGGTGGTTGCGGGCCGGGTTGTATGTGTCATTCCAGAGATCATTCAGACTGTCCGAATCCTGAAAACAAAGCCAAAACCGATTCTGAATAGCTGGACAGAGCGTGTCCTTTATTATTTAGGCCAGCCCGCCCATATAATCAGTACACCAAAAGCCAGGGCAAGAAGACCCCAGATGCGAAAAACCCATTGCGGCTGCCGCAGGATGAAATCGAATAGTTTCAGGCTTCGCGTTTTGGGAATAAAGAACATCGAAAGACCGCCAATGGTGGTCAGTATCCCGATGAGGATAATGATCCACGGGCGATTACAGGATGTGGCCCATATCAGAAACAGAATGCCGATTGCTGCTTTGATTCCGCTGGAAAGATATAAAAACGGCGGTTTTTTACAGAATTGTAATGTCTTGCTGAGTACAGCCGGATGCATTATTATGCTGCAACCCATAACCGTGGTAAACAGCCCGATAAAACAGATAATATATGCCATGGTTTATTTTCCGCGGTAAACGGAAACCTCCACTTGGATATTATTCAATGGGTTCAATCATATCCGCACTGATTTCCACGCTGGTAGCCTGTCCAAGCATCTCGACGGCCAGGACCAGCCTGAGATTTTTGTCACCCTGTTGGACAACAAGACCTTCTGTACCCATGAGCGGCCCGGCGACAACCTTGCATTTTTGTCCGACTTTGATGTATTCATGGGGCTGAAGGGTTTTTCCCGATAACAGGGCTTTTTCTATAGGCTGGAGTTGGGCGACCAGATGAGCCTGGTCGAAGACAGGAATCACCGTTGCGATGCGGTTTGTTTTCAGCACTTCCAGGCGGTCGTTTTCGTTGCCGCAGAAGAAGATATAACTGGTAAAAACAGGCAAAAGCGAGCGAACCGTGCGGCTGCTTTTTCGGCTGACCTTCCAGGACATCGGCAGAAAATACTGGATGGATTTGCCGGCCATGGCCCATGCAACGGCCTTTTCGTTCCGGCTTCGCGTATGAGCCACCCACCAGGTGCCTTGAAATTCCTTTATGGATTTATCCTCCGGGTATACAATCGGAGGGTTTTGGCTTTCTTTCAGCATAATTGTCTATTCCGTAAAAATTGATCAGGTTGCGTATTCTGTCTTCTGCGTATTGGGACCTGCTCACATCAAATAATTATACAAACAAACAGGCAATTGTCCACCTTCAATAGCAAATAAAAAAGCCCATCCTGACGGACGGGCTTTCGAGGTAGGGGTAGTGACTTCTTACCAAATTACGACTTCTTACCCCGTTATTGTTTCTCTTGGATGAGCATTATGATATTGCTCTTTCATTCGACTGGTTGTTACATGGGTGTAAATCTGGGTTGTTGATAGCGATTGATGGCCCAGCAGTTCCTGAACACTTCGCAGGTCTGCACCATTGTTGAGCATGTGGGTTGCAAAGCTGTGCCGCAGGGTGTGCGGGCTGATTGCAGGATCCAGTCCTGCTTCAATCAGATATTTATCCATTTTACGGCGAACGCTGCGAGTACTGAGCCGTTTGCCGTGCTTGTTGGCAAACAGGACTTTGCAGTCAAAACCGGGATCGCATTCCATCCGGCGATTACGATATTCAAGATAGTGCTGGATGGCCTGCAAAGCACGGGAACCGATGGGGCAAATACGTTCTTTTTTGCCTTTGCCGCGTATATGGAGCACTTCACCCAGAAAATCCACATCGTCCAGATTCAACGCGACCAGTTCGCTGACACGCATGCCGGTGCTGTACATGGTTTCGAGCATGGCACGGTCACGGGCTCCCAGCCAGCAGTCGGACGGGGGGGTGTCCAGCAGCTTTTGAATCTGTTCGTATTCAAGGAATTTGGGCAGTTTCTTTTCCTGCTTGGGGGTCTTGATCGTGCTGACGGGGTTATTGGTCAGATAATGTCGTTTGACCAGGAATTTATAAAAACTTCGGAGAGTTGCCAGCTTGCGTGCCAGAGTGGATTTGGAATAGTGATGCTCATTGAGAGACGCCATATAGCCGCGGATGGAGTTGATATCCGCAGCCAGCAGCAATTGATCCACTTTCAGCTCGGTCTGGATTGCAGTCGCAGTTCCACCGTCGTTGCCGGATTCAGGCAGAGAAGAGGTCTCCGCAGGCTGGGGTTGATTTGTCAAATGAGCGACATATTGCTCCAAATCGGTACCATAACAGCGGGAGGTATAGTCAGAAAAATGCTTTTCAAACTTTAAGTAACTGATAAATTCCTGAATAGTTGCTGCGTCTTTCATAGTATTTTCCTTAGTTTTGTCCATTGCAGGGTGACCCCAGACCAAATCCTTTTGGCGTTTATTGAAGAGATTGCATCGGATCCGGCAGGTCGCGATAAAGAAGCTCGTCGGCCTGTCCGATCAGCGATTGGCTGAGCTTGAAGCTTAATACCGCTGCGTCAAACCAGTCAAATCCGGACTTTTCATCCGAGGCTGTGGTTGCCAGTGCATCCAGAACCTGTCCCTCGCATCCGTTGTCATAACGGAAGATATATTGCTGACCGCCTTTGTTTAAGACCAACTGTTTCTTTGTTATTTCCATAAACGGCTTCTCCGGATTATCAAAACAACTCTTCTATTCCTTTTTTATCGGGCTGTTTGACAATCTCTAAAGTCCTATTTTGAAAAAAATGAAGAATTATGACGCCTTATTTAAACTCCATGTCTCCATATTGGAATTATCGACCGATAACTCACGAGTCTTAAAGTAAAAATGGTGAATTCTAGGAATGATTTAAATAGATAGGTTTGATTACCTTGTTTGTATATCTTAATAAAGAGTGGGTTTGTAGTATATTTTGCCGTCTCTATCTTCGGATACAATATTACCATTGTCGAGAAGTATTTTAATGGCATAAAGAACGGCCTTTTTCTCGGCTCCCAGGCTGGAAGATAAATCCTCGATTGTGCAGGGGCGTCGAACCAATGTTTCAAGGACCGATTCCGGAGTACAAGCGGCAGCACCGGCCTTTTCTTTTGGAAAATCGGCAATAACTTCAGCGTGTCGGCCGAGTTTTTGTGCAATTTCGGCCATTTTTGATGGTGAAAGGGCACGAATTGATGGATGAGCCGTCGGCCGGACGGCTGTATTCAAGTGAATTTTGTTGGGTTTAATCTGGTCGATCTTATTTCCGATATTCTGGAGTGATATATCAGACGTATTGATGCCGTCACAGATAAAAACCTCCAGCCAGATTGGGCCGGTGTAGCATTGACGAAAAGCAATCAAGCCATCGATGAAAAGTGTGTAATCTATATCATGATGTGGATGATTGAGCTCCTGGAATGTCGCTTTATCCCCGGCATCAAGAGAAGGCAGAACGACATCCGCTTTAGCGCAATCCTTTCTCACGTCTGGCCGCCATAATAGACTGCCATTGGTGATGACTGCAACAGGGATATTTGTAGCCTCATGGATACGGTCAATCAACCACCCCAGGCCTGAATGAAGGGTCGGTTCGCCTGACCCACTGATCGTAATATAGTCCGCCTTAAGGCCATTCTTGAGACGTTGCTGTATTTCGGTCAAAACCTCGGTCAGGGGGGCGTATTCCTTGCGTTCCAGAGACTGTGGGGCATCCATCCCAAGCTGGCAATAGAGACAATTCTGAGTGCAGGTTTTAAGCGGTATAATATCAACACCCAGACTTAACCCGAGTCTGCGAGAGGGGACTGGCCCAAACAGATATTTTTCATTTTGACTCATTTACGAACCAGGTCAAAAATGGTTTTACAGGTTTTGATCAGGGATTCGACCTTATGCAATTCCAGCATACAGGCGGCATCGCAGAGGGCTTTTTCAGGCTGAGGATGCACTTCCATGAACAAGGCATTCGCTCCGGCTGCAACCGCGGCACGAGCCAGGACTGGAGCGAGTTCACGACTGCCGCCGCTGGCCTGTCCGAGACCGCCGGGACGCTGTGTACTGTGGGTGCAGTCAAAGACAACCGGGCAATCCAGTGATTGCATCTCCGGGATCGCGGTCATGTCATTAACAAGCCGGTTGTATCCAAAAAAAGTCCCGCGTTCAGTTAGCATAATTTGTGTATTTCCGCATTCGCGGACTTTGTTGACAGCATTTTTCATTTCAGAAGGGGATACGAATTGTCCCTTTTTGACGTTTACTGCTTTGCCTGTCTTGGCACAGGCCGAAAGCAAATCGGTCTGGCGGCATAGAAAGGCGGGTATTTGCAGGATATCAACGACTTTCGATGCCGGTTCTGCCTGACTCTGTTCATGAATATCCGTGACCAGCGGCAGGCCGGTTTTGGCTTTGATGTGGGCCAGAGTTTTTAATCCGTGTTCCAGGCCCGGGCCGCGAAAACTTTCGATACTGGTTCGGTTCGCTTTATCAAAGCTGGCTTTAAAAACGATTTTAACACCCGTATTGCGGCTGATGCGACCTAATTCCTGAGCAATCTCCAGGCAAAGCGCATCATCTTCGATGACACAGGGGCCGGCCAGAATAAAAAATTCGCCGTTTAATCCAACTTGAATATTTCCAATTTGAAACTGATTAGCCATATTTGATTTCCTGCTTGTTTCTGCGTGATGATAATTGCTTTATCCAATCATTCTTCGTATTCGTGTGCGAATTCCTGCGGGTTTCGCGCCGGGAGGAACGAGGACTTGAATGGCTGCGGGAATGATGCTGATGTCTAAAGGAAGTGACGGTCCGGGATCGCCATCCAATTCTGTTGGAATATGATTAACTGACGATTCGATTCGAATGGTCCTGGCCTGTGTATAAATCGTATTTTTAGATCTCAAATGAGTCTTAAGCACTGTACATGCAGCATGTTTCAACAGACTCCAGCAGCTATGACATCGGAAAATGCAGATATCCAGAAGACCATCGCTGTAATTGGCTTTTTTCAGGATATGCAAACCGATTGCATAACGCGAAATATTTCCGACAAAAACCAGTCCTTGTCCATCGAAAAGCTCTTTTTGATCCACGACCACTTTCATGGGCGGGAATGTATAATCCCAAAACGTTCTCCAGATGGGCCAGAAATACGTTAAATGGCTGATGTGCCCTTTACGGATGGCCTGAACACGATGGACTACTTTCCCATCAAAGCCAAACCCGGCAATTGATGTAAAATGAATATCATTGGCTCTGCCGAGATCCAGGGATCGTAATTGCCCGTTTTCAAAGGCGTTGATGACCGTTTCGAGACGAACATCATACCCCAGTTCATTGGCCAGAAGGTTTTCTGTTCCGCAGGGCAACACCAATAGCGGTTTGGTGGAGCCGCTCATGCCGCAGACGACCTCCCGAATGGTGCCATCCCCGCCGGCTCCCACCACCAGCGAACAGTCCGGATCGGCAGCGGCCTGGTGGGCCAGTTGGCGGCCATGTTCAAGAGATTGGGTAAACTCGATTTTAACCGAATACCCTTTTTGATCCAAATAGGCACGGAATCCGCTGACCAGCCGCTTATTGCTGCTGGCCCCGGATTTTGGATTGACAATCAGGGTAATTGTGCCGGTTTTGGGTATCATGATTTATAAAATCACACTTTCAGTTTTTAAGTTTATTTCAGAGAACAATAACCCGGAATGATAAAATAATCAATACTCATTTACCTGGATTCAGCCTGGCGGCCATCATTCTGGCATATCCATCCGAGATATGGTTGGCGGGATTAAGCCCCAGTTTGTCAAGAATGGACTGGATGGCGGTTTCAGAGGGGCCTTCCACTTCCACGAAAAGACCCAGTTGGTAGACCTCATCCAGGCAGATTTCACACTCACCCAACTGCCAGAGTTGTCGTGTTTTTATAACCCTTAAACTCTCCCTGAATCCGAGGTGTTCAAAGATTGTAACCAGTGTGTCACCGTCCTGGACCTGAATCTGGTATTCGGATCGGGATTTAAAGGCAGATTTCTGGCGTGGGCCTTTGTAGGTCAGAACAATCTGCGGAGGCTGTTTATCAGAAAGCCGTTTTCTGAGCCGAAGACCGCAGTCTCTTTGAATCAATTCGATGGAAACATTGTCAAAATAAATATCGTCTTCCTGTACGGTATCTTTCAGTGCAGCATGTAAAGCCGTCAGTCTTTCGGCGATGGTCTTCAGGTCAGCAACCCGAATTTTGGCTTCGATTTCCAATGACATTTATACAATCCAATTGGCTTAAGAGGCTACCATTTAATGCGGATGCCTTTTTCGCGGGCGTCGGCCGCCCACTTTTTGATTTGCTCCAGTGCCATTTCCAGCTCCTGTGAACTGTCGAGCAGATTTTCATACAGTCGGCCGTCATTGAGCATTTTGCCCATCGACCCTTCGCCTTCATTGATCTTGGCAAGGATTTGCTGGAAATCCCTGATGCTCGTTTCCAGTTCCTGTGTAGTGTCGATCAGGTTCTCATACAGCCTGTCATCGTTGAGCAGCTTGCCTATAGAGCCGTTCCCTTCATTGACTTTTTCCAGGATTTGCTGGAAATTGCTGATAGCCGTATCCAGATTGCCGGTAAGTCGAACAATCTGGTCGTTACCGGTGTTGGAAAAGCGCTGGATGGATTTGAGCGTTTCGTTGGCCTGTTCAGAAGCAATGCTGACATGCGTAAGTGTCTTTTTGATGTTTGTTATATTGTCGGTGTCGCCAATAATCTGGTTGGTATTGTCGGCCAGGGCGCTGATGGAATCCAATAAGTGTTCGAGTTTATTTTGAACTTCGGGGGGGAAAAAATCGCTGCTGAGTCCCATGGTCCCGCCAAGCGTGAGGCCGTCACATAAAAATTTGGTTTCGGGGCGGCTGGCAATCAGGGGCACCGAGGGTTTCTCCGGGTCGGCCCGTAATTCGATATAACTGCTGCCCAGGCCCCGTTTCATCAGCTTGACTTCTATGTTTGAAGGAATATTCTTGTATTTTTTGTCAATTGCCAGCGTCACGAGTACTTCATGCCATGCCTTGCCGGTTTCGACATCTTCAACGTATTGCGGGGGGCTGACGACCACCACTCGGCCGATTTGATACCCGCAGAACTGAACGGGTGTTTCCTTTTGAACTCCCGGGGCGTCATGGAACTTTGCATTGACATAAAATGAATTGGCCTGACTGACGAATAACGGCAGGTCGCGGAATCGGCCAAGCAAGAAGATAAAGGCGACAAAAGCCACTAGTACAAACAGCCCCACGATAAAGTTTCGCCTTTTTTGTATGGTATTGTAGTCAATCATTTTATGATGTTTTCTCTGGTTTTAGTTGTTGAAAGAACAAGTCACGAATCGCCCGAAGCGGATACCCACTTTGATTGAGTTTCTTGATCATTCGTATTTTTTTAACCGCTTCATCGTCAAAAAGCCGCCTGCCGGTGGACGTAGTCATCGTTGGTTGCAACAGGCCAATCATCAGGTAATATTGTACCGTTTGCCTGGAAACACCGGCCAGGCTGGCGGCAAGCCCGATAGCGGACAATTTTTTATCTTGGGTATCAGGCATCCGACGCGGATTCCTTGTCATTACTCTGTCGAATTTCTACGGATTTCAGTTTCCGAGCCACTTTTTGGGCTAAATCCATAAAAAGCGTTTCATATTGGTTATAGGACATTGTCTGGATGTTATCCATCCCATCCGATTCCGTTTTTTTCGACATTTTAGCCGAAATAATTAAGACATAATCTGCTCTGGGGTACAGATTATGCTGGTTGAGTCGAAATGCTTCCCGGGCCAGCCGTTTAAGGCGATTCCGTATGATGGGTTTTCCCGTGGTTTTGCTGATTGAGACTCCGAATCGAGGCGTTCCGATAGAATTCATGGCCGCAAAAAGACGAAAAGGCCCTCGCCCGGCCGAGATTCTGGCCCCGAGGACCTGCTTGAAGTCCTCATTGGAGCAAATACGCTGGGATTTATTGTAAAACAATCGTTTCAAAAGTGACCTCGAAATCTGGGATTTACACTTAACAATATCGGCAAACCGGAAGAACAAAACCAGCAAATGTGCAATTAAAATTCTGTTGGAATGCTGCTATAAATCTGGGAAAACAGCTTGATGATCATGTAAGCCATAACTCCCATAATACTGAAATAGACCAGCTTGGGAGCCCAGTTGGCGATGAGTTCAAACCGAAAACGGGCTTTGTCAATATAGATTTGCCCTAATTTTTCAGAGGTCTTGTCAAGATTTCCTGATTCTTCACCAATGTTCCAGAGTTCCAGAAATTCCGTGTCGAGATTCTGGTTGAACCCCTGTGACATGGGGGTTCCATTTCGGGCGGCATCGTATCCGCCTTTCAGACGGCGTTTGATGGCTTCATTGCCGCAGGATTCATGTGACAGGAGTGCACATTCAATAATCGGGACGCCGGCCTTATACATGATGGAGAAGGTATAACAAAAGCGTCCCATGGCCAGGCATCGCAATGCGGAGCCGATCAGCGGGATACCGAGGAAAAGTTCATCGAAGATACGACGAACAGCGCCCTCTCGTGGAAAGAGGCGACATATCAGATACATGAATATAACAGGCACATAAAAGAATGACAGGATATTCAGGACGCGGGGTAAATATGTGCTCCAGTCCATTCCGCTCAGGGCAATCAGGGGGATGGGAAGTATCAGGGCGGCGACATGAATAATAAAAACGGGGTAAGCCAGGCCTGCATAAATAAGATGCTTCAGTTTCCGGCGGAGTTCATACCATTCGGCCAGGCTGTTCAGCACCTCGGCCAACTGGCCGGTTTGTTCGCCGATTTTGGTTAAGCTGATATCCAGGCGTGCAAAGTAACGGGGGCGTCTGGACATGGCTTCGGATAATTCGTACCCGCCGCCGACTTCCTGCTCAATCTGAGCCAGATGTTTCTTCCATCGGCCTGATGCATTATTTTGTACCGTATGGAGTGCGCGGAGAATCGGAAGTCCTGCGGAAAGAAGAGTGGATAAGTTCTGATATAGATTGATTCGGAAATCAGCCATAGATATTCAGGCAAGCTCCTTTGCCGAAAGAGATTCATCAGGCTTCAAGCATCCCCGCACAAAAGGCAAGTTCATGCACAGTAACCAGAATGCCGCTGCATTTGCTCAGACTGCCTGTAATGGTTTCGATCCTGCGAATAATTTCATTGCTGAGTTTGCGTTCCACGATCGCGACAATCAATTTACAGAATTCAGGATGGTCATGATTGGACGCGGCAACAAACAGCGGGATTGTCTTGAGATATTGATAAATATTTTGAGAATCGACAACAGAGAAAGAACAGCCTTCGATGCCGGCGATGGAACTGAGAATTTTATCAAACGTCAGACGATCCTGTATAAAGATATGTAACTGGTTTTTTTTGCCGGGCTCGTAAGTTGGAATATCGCCTTCGGCGGCCTGAAGAAACTTTTCGTAAAGGGATTTTGCGGATTTGGCCGCGATCATTTTCTTGACTGCCGCGTTGTCCTGAAGAGCCTGGGAGATGGATGACAGCAGGCGAATATGCGTGGTGCTGTCGGTGGTCGGGGCGATGATAAAAATAATCAGATGGACTTTCTGGTGATCCGGGGCATCAAAATCAACGCCATCGGGAATGGAAATTAACCCGACTACAAAATCGTGTACATTTTTCAGACGGCAATGCGGGATCGCAATCCCGCTGCCGAATGCCGTGGAACCGAGTGTTTCCCGATCCTGCAAGGCTTCCAGGATCGTTTCTTCGGAAATATTGCGGCATAGAGGACTTTTGCCTGCCAGGGTCGCAATGTCGCACAAAACCATAGCTTTGTCTTCAACCGATGCCTGCGCCCGAATGCATTCGACGCGGATAACGTCCGATAGCTTCATTCCTTTTTATCCTGTCTATAGTCCTGGATTCATTGGCGCTGCCCCCGTATCGACACTGTTGGCATCAGCGGGCAGAGCTTCTTCTGCAAAACCTTTGGCTTTCTGCTCATCGATGGCCTGCTGTTCCTGGTCGAGGAAGGGAATGATTTGTTCATCGCCCGCATATTCGGTTTTGAGCTCTGCGATGCGGGGAATCAGCTTTGTGACTTCTTCTTCCTGAGCCGGGCCGCGAAGGCGAGGCCAATTGGCAAATTCTTTTTTGATGCCTTCCAGAATCATCGACGTATCCACCGGCAGAGTCGGCACATAATCCAGACCTTTTGTCAGCAGCATTGCCGTTGCCGACTGATTGAACATCATGCCGTATTCTTTGCCTTTTTGCATGAGTTGTTCGAGTTCCGCAGCAGCTTTTTCGGCGGTATCGAAATCTCCAAGACGATCAGCCAGGCGGCTTTTGCTCTTGAGCGTCAGCATTTGACCTTTTAATGCCGCCAGTTCTGCTTCCTTGGAACCTGAACGGAGCTGTCCGCTTGCAGCAAGGGCGTTGTCAAAGGCATTTTTGGCCAGGTCATAAGCTTCCAACCCTTTTTTTGCCACGTCTGCATCCGGTTTTGAAGACAACGGAGCAGTGAGTCCTTCCGGAATGACGGCCTCATAAGTCTTCATAATGCCTTCAATACGCACTCCCATGTCGGTGGTATAAAAGACTTTTTGTGCATAGAGAGAACCGATCAGGGAGTAGGTATTCCCCTGAGACATACTCAGGTTGGGTTCCAGTTGGCGGGCACTGATTTTACTCAGTGTTTCCGCAGCCTGTTGGGCCGAGGCAATCACGGCATCTGTTTTCTGGATATGGTCGTTGATTTGTTTGGTCAATCCTTCCAGATACTCTTTCAGCGCCTTGGTTTGCGTATCCACTTCACGTGCCAGCTCCTCCGACTGCAGACGCAGATTTTCACGGGTGGGAGACGCTTTTAATCCCTGCAATTTTGTTTCAGCGATCTGGAGGTCGTTCTGGAGTCTTTTGATATGAGGCTGGATGATAGACAACTGCGAATTGACGCGGGACAGGGCGTTTTCAGCTTCCTGTGCCTTCATGGTGAACGGTTTTTTCTGCTCCATCAGATCATAAGCAGATTTTTCGATGTCCACTTTCTGCTGGCCGGAAGCCGTGTTGGCCTGGCGAAGCAGATCTTCGGCCTGAGATTCAAGAGCAAGCATCTTGTCGCGATTTTCCGTAAACTCCTTTTCAAGGTCGGATTTTTGCGATACAAGCTGCTTTTCTTCGGCCTGAGCCAGAACAATCTTGCCTTTGAGGCTTGCGGCCTCTTGTTCCGAGCCAATCCACTTCTGGAGGTCGGCTATTTCCTCATCGGATAATGCAAAGAGTTTTTGTATGCGTTGAGACTGAGCGGTCAAATCAGCCAACTGTTCCAGTTTGACATTCATCGTTTCGATGGCTCGATTCAGCGAATCGGTTTGGATCTGCAACTCCGCCTGGTCCATTTGGGCCTGGGTGGTCTGAAAGCCGGCTGCGCTGAATAAAGACGAACCGCCGCCCAAGCCATTCGGCCTGGTATCGGCAAGAGCCGCTTGCATAGCTTTCTGAGCAGCCTGTACATCTCGATCATCGCTGAATTGAGCCAGGGCTGCGGTAGTACTTTTCTGAAGTTTTTTTGCTGCGGCATCTTCGGGGTTGTCTTTACAGCTTATCAGGCCTGCAGCGACGAAGCCGACCATCAGGTACGAAATCACATCAATTCGTTTCATACGTCTCACCGGAAATCTCCATAAATAAAGCCTTTAGGTGCTGGTATGGTATCCGGCAGACGGCGTCTCTGTCAAGTTATTTTCTGTCAGCCCGGCAAAACGGGCAAGGTATAGACAAATCGGGGATTTACATTGTTTTTTAAGGTTTTAGCCAATAAAATATCTTTTTTTCACAGAAACGCTATTTTATAGAATTTTATTGAATGAGCAAACAATCAGGTCAACAAACCGGGCGTATCAATCTTCGTTTAAGAGAGATGAATCGCACCTTGACGATGTTGTCGGCGCCATCTATCATTGAGAATTGCCTATATTCACTGGTTTTTTTAAGCGATACCCTGATTGTCGGGCGGCTGCAAAATGAGAAGTTTCTGGCTGCGGCCGGGCTGTCGGGTATTTTGACCTTTCTGGTTACTGCCCCTTTTATCGCATTAACCATGGCTGCGACATCGATTGTCGCTCGCAGTTGGGGGGAGATGGCACATGAAGCCGCCCGAAAGCATGCCGGATGTTCGATCCTGATCGCATTTTTGATGGCGATTGTACTTGTTTGCTTCAGTGCCCCATTTGCTGCTCCAATAATGCTTGTTTTCGGGGCAGATCCGGAAGTGGTTCCTTATGGGGCAACCTACCTCCAGATTCTGCTGATTTCCTGTTTGACCGGCCTGCCGATGATGGTCAGTAATGGGATGCTTCGCGGCAAGGGGGATACCTTCAGGCCGATGCTGATTACAGGACTGATGAATGTCGTGAATATTGTAGTCAGCATTATGCTGGCTTTTGGTATCTGGGCCCCTAAACTTGGTTTTTATGGGGTCGCCTGGGGAACCGTGGTCGCACGGACTGTGGGGATTTTCTTTTCGCTTGCATTATTAATTGGG
>JBDKVE010000116.1:0-9000 GCA_039679345.1 Anaerohalosphaeraceae bacterium | reverse complement strand
TCGTGCCAATGGATTATCGTTTAACAGGGTCTCCAGTTCGGCAAACTGTTCATCACTGATACGGCCGTCAATTGAAAACAAAAGCAATCTTGACACTTCAAGCAATAGTTCATCCTTTGTCATACGGTCTCCTCCAGCCGCAAGTTGGTTCTGATACACCGAACCAATTTGCTGTGAATGATACTAATTGCTTTATGAACGCCTTGAAACGATATGCCAGTTCGTGACGCGATTTTCGTTAAGGTCAAATCATCCTCATACCGCTGCTTTAGAAAACCAATCTCCTTTTGCGTCAATTTTTGCATACACTGCTGCAGCGCATCGATGTAACAAGGCATCTTTTTAAGTTTTTGTTCAGATTCAATTTCGAGAATTCGGATTAAACTGTCATTGAACTGGAGCCTCGAATTCTTTGCTTTTCTCCGGAATTCGATGACCTTGTATTTGGCAATGGTACACCCCCATGCCACGAAATCCGTTCCGATCTCAAATCGATCGAATTTATTCCACATCTCGGCCAGAGTTTCCTGCAAAATATCCTCTGTATACTGTTTGTTGGGAACCATACTTAATATAAATGCTAAAATCCTTCGCTGATTAGGAACCAGGATAGACATAAATTGTCTGGCTTTTGGATCCTCAACGTCTTCAGTCTGAATGTTGATATCAGACATATGCTTACCTATTTCATAGAAATACAGCTAAGTTCACCAGAAAACGCTTTACGCGAATTTCTCTCACTCTACAGCAATGTCACAATGCCATTAATTTTCAACTTAAAAACAACTCATTTTTAGATTTTTTTTGTTCGCATGAGCATGCCCAAAAAACTGGACGCGTAATTAAGGTGGATTTGTCGTCTGAGACGATATCCTTGACGTTTACTACCACTTGCACAACGAAGACAGCCAGGATGCCATGAGGGAATTGGCAAAATTTCATGACGAGGAACAACCCGATCCCGATAAGGGCAACCATGAAGTATAAAATAAACAATGATATGCAAGTGCATGAATTACAAATACTTATAGACGTGATTCTGGCGAATAAAGAAAAAACGGAGAGGGTGGGATTCGAACCCACGGTAGAGTAAACCCTACACAGCCTTTCCAAGGCTGCTCGATCAGCCGCTCCGACACCTCTCCAGAGCAAGTCACACTCAGGGGGGCAATAATACCATAAACCCGGCCTGCTTCAAGGCTAAAAAACTATTTTGCCCACAAAATCAAGCCGCTAAGTCATTGCCCATACAAACCCAGCATTTAATATTTTATAAAGATATACCCTGTATTCTATGTGTACTATTTCTTTGTCAGCCACTCATTGACATTTTTAGCCAAAACCTGCACATCCCGGGATTCCAGAATATGTTTTTTGATGGCCGGCTTAATATCCAGTTTCTCTATCGCTTTTTCCGCCTGCTCCCAGAGCCGCTGCCGTTTCTTATCCGTATCGGCCAGAAACAACTCCGTCACCAGTTCCTGCAATCGCTGCAGGGCCATCGTATCCATATTTTGATAATAATTGGATATAATCTTTTGCTGATATTTTGTATAGTCTCGCTGAGCCATAATCGCATTTCCTTTAACCGTCGTTGTCGTTTTTCAAAGCATCTTTCCAAAATCGTCAAATGGTCATAAAATCCTGTAGCATTTCCATTGAAAACCGCCATTTTTTTGTTATAGTAGTGCCTACATTGTGAATTAAATCACATTTATTGTTCCACGCGGAACAATACGAACCCGAAAACTACTACAATAGCTAAGAAATTATGGAAATTAAACCTTTTTGTGCTTACCGATTTGATGGATCGGTTACCGGTAACGCAGGGCAATGTATCGCCCCGCCGTATGATGTGATTGACCCCAAACTCCAGCAGGCCCTTTACGACGCCAATCCGTACAATATCGTCCGGGCTATCCTCGGCAAAACTGCGCCGTCGGACACCCAGACGGACAATCAGTACACCCGCGCCCGCGAGTATCTGGATAAGGCCACTGCCGACGGAGCGTTAAAGCAGGACCCGCAAAAGGCCGTTTACGCCTATGTCCAGGATTTTGCGATTGGCACCAAATCCTATCGCCGCAGCGGCATCATCGCCCTGGGCAAGATTGAGCCATTCGGCAAAGGCGTCCAGCCGCACGAAAAAACGCTCGACGGCCCCAAGGCCGACCGTCTGCGTCTGACTCGGGCCACCGCGTCTCAGTTTGGCCAGATTTTCATGCTTTATGATGATCCCCAAAAGACCGCTGAAGCAATCATTAAAAAGGCATCCACCAGCCATCCTGTGCTGGATCATACCGATAATGAAAATGTTCGTCACCGGGTGTATATGATCGTTCAGCAGGATATGATTAAGGCCTTTGCGGACATGATTCAAACCCGCAAAACAATCATCGCCGATGGACATCACCGTTATGAAACAGCCCTGAACTACTGGAAGCAGACCGGCCATTCGGACGCCCAGTACCTGATGATGACCTTTGTCAATATGCACAACGAAGGCCTTGTCATTCAGCCAACCCATCGCCTGATTAACGATGTCAAAAATTTCTCCATCGACAAGCTGATGTCGGAATTGACAAGCGAGTTTGACCCCATCGTCAAATTTGATTTCACTGACGAAAAGTCGAAAACAAAGGCCAGACAAGCCATGTTTGACCTGATGAATCAGGCCGTAAAGAATGGCAAAAACGCCTTTGGTATCTATGCCGCCAATGGTGCCTTTTATACCGTCACGCTCAACGATATGGCAGCCATGAAGAAGGTTGCCCCGGCCATGAGCGACGCCGCCCGTGGCCTCGATGTCAATGTCCTGCATCTGCTGATTCTCGAAAAACACCTCGGCATCGGCGACAAGCAGCTTGCCGAAGAAAGCAACATCGAATACATCAAAGATATCGGCGACGCCATTGACCAGTCGATTCACAAAGTGGACAGTGGCCACTGTCAGGCTGTGTTCTTTGTCAATCCCACACGGATTGACCAGGTTCAGGCCGTCGCCGCCGCCGGTGAAAAAATGCCGCAGAAATCGACCTTCTTCTATCCCAAGGTCTTTTCCGGCGTTACCATTAACAAATTACCCATCGCGCCGATGGAACCGTACAATAACCGTCCTTTGACACAATGCATTGGAAAGGAGTAACTCATGGTTGACTGGAAGAATCCGCCGAAATTATTTATCCCCGGTCCGGTACACGTGCTGCCGGAAGTGCTTCAGCAACTGGCTCGTCCCACCATGGGACACCGCAACAAGGAATACGCTCAGCTTCACAATGAAACCATTGCGATGCTCAAGCAGGTGTTGTTCACAGAACAGCACGTCTTTCTGGTCACCTCATCCGCTTCAGGCATCTGGGAAGGCGCCATCCGCAACTGTGTCGCCAAGGATGAAACCGTACTGGCCTGCGGCTGCGGTGCTTTCAGCGACAAATGGGGCAGCGTCGTCAAGTCCTGCGGACGCAACGTGGACCTGCTCAAGGTCGAATGGGGCAAGCCCAATACTCCCGAAGCCATCGATGAAAAGCTGGCCACCGGCAAATATGCTGCCATCACGCTGGTCTATTCCGAAACCAGCACCGGCCTGGCCAATCCCGTCTATGAAATCAGCGACATGATGAAAAAGAAATATCCCAACGTGCTGGTCTTTGTTGACGCAGTCAGCGCCATGGTCGGCATGCCGATTCATTTCGACAAGCTCGGCTGGGACGTGACCTTTGCCTCCGTCCAGAAGGCCTTCGCCATTCCGCCGGGATTCACCGTGGCCGCCGTCAGCAAACGCGCCATCGAGAAAGCCAAAACCGTTCCAGAACGCGGCTATTATTTCGATTTTGTTGATTTCGCCAAGAACAACGAAAAAGACAATACCCCGACGACGCCGTCCATTCCGCATATTGTGGCCGTGAACTATCAGGCCGCAAAACTGCTCAAGGAAGGCATGGAAAACGTCTGGAAGCGCCACAAGGAAATGGCCGATTATTGCCGCGCCTGGGCCAAAAAGAATTTCGACCTGTTCTGCAACGAAAAATATTGCACCAACACCCTGACGACCATCAAGAACACCCGCAATATCGATATCTCCGCCCTGAACAAGGCCCTTCAGGCCAAGCACAACCTGATTATCAGCAACGGCTACGGCGACCTGAAAGACAAGACATTCCGCATCGCTCACATGGGCGATATCACCATGAAAGACCTCAAAGAGGTGCTCGGCTGGATTGAAGAAGAAACCAAATAAATCCTGTCGATTCGATTGATTCCCGAAGGCCTTTGGCAAATCGTCCAAAGGCCTTTTTTCTTGCTTGACAGGTCCGCACAAAATGCACAAACTACACCGATAAAATTTGGACAAAGACTTCTTTTACGAGAAAAACGATGAAGATTGTAGCCGACCAGAATATCCCGTTTGTGGAACCGTGTTTTGCCCATCTGGGCGAAGTCAAACTCTGCGCCGGGCGCAAAATCACCCCGGACCTGGTCGCCGATGCCGACGCCCTGCTGGTACGCAGTGTCACCCAGGTCAACAGCGCTCTGCTGGCCGGCAGCCGCGTCCGCTTCGTCGCCACAGCCACCATCGGCTTCGAACATATCGACCGGGATTATCTGGCTCAGCACGGCATCGGGTTTTCATCCGCCCCCGGCTCCAACGCCAACAGCGTCGCCGAATACATCACCGCCGCCCTGCTGGCACTCGGCAAAAAACACAAATTCCACCTGGCCGGCAAATCCATTGGTATCGTCGGCGTCGGCAATGTCGGCTCCCGTGTCGCCAAAAAATGCGATGCACTGGGCATGACCACCGTCCTGAACGACCCGCCGCTGGCCCGCCAGACCGGCGACCCCAAATACCGCCCTATCGAGGAAGTCTTCAACTGCGATTTCGTCACCCTGCACACCCCGCTGACCCGCGAAGGGCAGGATAAAACGTATCATCTGGCCGACGCAGCCTTTTTTGCCCGACTCAAAAAAGGAGCCATTTTCCTGAATACCTCCCGCGGCAGCGTCATGGATACCCATGCCCTCAAAAAAGCCATGCACGAAAAACGCCTCGCCGGGGTCGTCCTCGATGTCTGGGAAAACGAACCTAATATCGACGGCGACCTGCTGGCCCGCGTCGATTTATCCACCCCGCATATCGCCGGCTATTCCTTCGACGGCAAAGTCGCCGGCCTGATGATGATTTACGAAGCCCTGTGCAAATTCTTCAATCTCAAAGCCGCCCACACCATCGCCGATTTCCTCCCGAAACCGCAGGTCCCGGAAATCCGTCTGACCGCCGACCAGCTCAAACAGTTCGAAGAACAAGTCATTCACGACGTAGTACAGTCGATTTACGTCATCAACCGCGACGACTTCAACACCCGCGAAATCCTGCTGCAGGAACCGGCCAAACGCGGTGAGTTCTTCGACATGCTCCGCAAGAACTACCCCGAACGCCGGGAATTTCAGAATACCAAGGTCTTTGTGCCGGATACCCACAGCTCGCTGGCCCGCAAACTGGCCGGAATCGGTTTTCAGATATGTCAGGGATAACGCCATCCATTCTTCGCTGGCCCGCAGGGACACTGGATTTTTCCTCCGGCTGTCTCATCATGGGCATCCTCAACGTCACGCCCGACTCGTTCAGTGACGGCGGGCAATTTCTCTGTGCAGACAAAGCCGTTGACCACGGCCTGCAGATGCTCGCCGACGGTGCCGCCATCATCGACATCGGCCCCGAGTCCACCCGTCCCGGCTCCCAGCCCGTCGCCCCGGCCGAGCAGATTCGCCGCGTCCTCCCCGTCATCGAGGCCCTGCGAAAACAGACCGATGTCCCCATCAGCATCGACACCGCGAATCCCGACGTCGCCGCCGCTGCCCTGGCCGCAGGAGCCTCCATCATCAACGATGTTACCTCCCTGTCCAATCCACAGATGGCCGCCCTGGCCGCCGCCGGACAAGTCCCCGTCGTGTTAATGCACGCCCAGGGCACCCCCGCCACCATGCAGCACAATCCGCACTATACCGACGTCGTCGCTGAGGTCAAAGCCTGGCTGCTTGAGCGAGCCGCTGTTGCAGAGCAGGCCGGCATCCCCAAAGAACGAATCCTTCTCGACCCCGGCATCGGCTTCGGCAAGACCACCGACCACAACCTGACGCTGCTCAATCACCTCGACGAACTGACCGCTGCGGGCTTTCGTGTCCTCGTCGGCACCAGCCGCAAACGCTTCATCGGCCAGCTTACCGGCAAAGACACCCCCGCCGACCGCCTCTTCGGCACCGCCGCCACCGTCGCACTGGCCATCGCCAAAGGTGCCTCCATCGTCCGGGTCCACGATGTCGCCCCAATGGCCGATGTCGTCAAACTCGCCAACGCCATCGCCAGGGCATGAGCATGAGCATCATTCGGGCCTATCTGGATATTGAAACGACCGGCTGCAGCCGCACTCACCACGCCCTGACCGTCATCGGCGTCGCCGTCGAAAAAGAGGACATCATCACCCCCTTCCAGCTTGTCGGCCCGCAGATTTCAGACCTTGCCCTGTCCGACATCCTGGTCGACGTCAACATCCTGTACACCTACAACGGCCGCCGTTTCGACCTGCCCTTCATTAAACACAGCCTCGGCCTGGATCTCGAGCGGCAATTCAAGCACAGGGATTTGATGTACGACTGCTGGAGACACAAGCTCAAAGGCGGCCTCAAGGCCGTCGAAGTCAAACTGGGAATTGCCCGCCAGTCCAAAGGCATCGATGGCTGGATGGCCGTCAAACTCTGGTGGGATTATATCAACAACAACGACCTGTCCGCCCTCCAGACCCTCCTGATCTACAACCGCGAAGACGTCGTCAACCTCCAAACCCTCCGCCTCAAACTCGGCGTCGAATAAAACCCCCACCCCAAACCCCCGTAGCCGATAAATTTTCGGTAGGGTGGATCATATCCACGCCGTTTCGATTCACAATAAACAGCAGCTCGGAGCGCCATCAACAAGATATTTTAAGTAGGGCGGAACCTATGTGTCCGCCCAAATTCATAACACCATCTCAAATCGCAAGCGATAAGATTTTTAAATCGCCCTGCCCTATGCAACCAAAGCGTTTTATTGTAGGGTGCGACCTGCTGGTCGCCCAGCTCTGTAATCCACGCATTATTTCACCATAAGATCGCGTAGGGTGGATCATATCCACGCAATTTTTTCTCTTGGATTCTGCATCAATGTCTATAACGTTCAATAATCTCATCAACTGAAACAGAAATCCACTCTTCCTCTTCCTGATTTATATTTTTCAAGCGGACAGAAACATCTGGCTTGTCATCTTCTTTACAAATAGATTCAAGAGATTGTCTCAACGCCTTGATCAGATACAATTTCGCTGTGCGAACTTTTTCGGCAGCCTTAGCCAGCTTTTCGGGATTAAAACCATGCTTGATAGCGTGCCGCAGTTCCTCTTCTTTTTGTTTGAAAATCAGCGTCCTCTTGTTGCCCGGAAACGGAGATAAGTACTGCATTATATAAAGTCCATTCTTATATTAAATATCAATAACCCTAAACAAGTCCGCAAGAGGGGTAATGCCCATAGGATTTTTATTCCATTTTTTCAGGTTTTCTCATTTTGCAGGCTCTTTCTCCTCATTCGCCTGTCTTAAGACTTCCTCTATAGCAAATGGCTTTTCTAAATACTCATTTTCAAAAAGAACTTGCCCATCCTTATCAACAAATTTCTTCCAATCATATTTTTCTGCGACAAATCCTCGCAGCACTTCAGCAATATCCGGGCTGGACATTTTAGCCGTCTCGTTAAACAATCTCGTTGGATGCCATCCTATTTTATTCAACGCATGACAGATTAAACACAGATCAATAAAACCAAGCCTGAAATCCTTCCGGTCTATTTCTGAATCCGCTATGACATAATACATAAGGCACGCCCTGATACGCTTATAATATGACTGCCGGTCGGGATCGGCACGAGCAAGTATATACGGATTTGGATAAATCCATTTTTTTCCAAAGTTCCAGGAACTGCGGATATGATCACGCTCTGCATTTGACGACCCTATAAACTGATCAACAAGCAAAAAATAAGCTTTAGCTCGATCCGTTATCCGTAATATATCTTTTAATCGAGACTCTCTTTCCTTTTCTCCCCATTTTAAGATTTCTTCTATATCGAGAGTTTCTTCAAAGTAACAATGTTGAAAAACAACTTGCCCATCTTTGTCAATAATTTTCTTGATACCAAAAATAGTCTAAAGATTTATTTTCTTCCTTTTCTGTGATAAACCTTCGTAATAGCCTGGCTATATCTGGACAGGCCATTTGTGCAGTTTCTTCAAATAAAATTGCCGGATCATGCCCAATTTCTCTCAATGCATGATAATATATGGCAATACCCATAAAATCTTGACGAAAATCTTCTTTGTCTAACTCGAAATTAACAATTGCATAGTATGTGAGCGAGGCTCTAATGCGATCATAACATGACCGCTGATTTGGATCCACATGCACAAGCGTTTTCATTTTTGGATAGACCCATTCTCTTCCAAAGTCCCAGGTATTGCGAATCCTATTGCGTTCTGCATCCGAACCAGATACAAAATATTCAACCAGACGATAATAGGCCTCGGCACGATCAGCCATCGACAATATGTCTTCTAATTTATCCATTATTTCTCCTTCGTTAGTTTTTAAGCAAGGTAGCAATTAACTCCCAATTTTTCCCAATTCCTTATCGTAGCTCAAGCCTCCGTGCTTGAGGTCGATTCCTCATGCCGAAGGCATTCCATTTTAAGAATAAATTTTGATACGCCTTTGGCGAAGATAAATTACGGCAAGCACAGAGGCTTGCCCTACAATAAATTCAGCCTCACCGCAGGCGAATCCTTAATTTTGATTTTTTATTTTTTATCGAACATCAAACAATCGGCATAAATATCCTGAAACTCCGGCCGTGTCGCCAGCTCCACATACTCCATCCGCCGGGCCATCGCCTCGCATCCGGCCCGCACACCGCGATC
>JBDKVE010000115.1:0-8219 GCA_039679345.1 Anaerohalosphaeraceae bacterium | reverse complement strand
AAAGTGATGGAACGTACTATGATGGTACACTGGTCTTAAAAGGCTACAGCAAGACGTATGCGATGACCGGCTGGCGCATGGGTTATGCCGCGGCCACCGAAACGCTCAAACCGCTGATGGATAAAATGATCCAGATACAGCAATATACGTTCGTCTGTGCTCCCACACCGTTCCAGATTGCTGCTGTTGAAGCGATGACCTGTGATATGACCCAATATGTAAATGCATATCGCAAAAAACATGATCGGATTATTGAGGGCTTAAGCAAAGGCTACGAAGTCGTCAGATCCGGCGGGGCGTTCTATCTGTTTGTCAAGGTTCCGCCAAAATATCCCAATGCGACGGTCTTTGTCCAGAAAGCAATTGAAAACAATGTGCTGGTTATCCCCGGCAATGTCTTCAGCGAAAAGGACACGCATTTCCGTATCAGCTATGCAACCACGGATGCCAAAATCGAACAGGGTATCGAAATTCTGAATCGACTGAGTCAGGGATAAAATTACCCAGATTGACGTATGTTAAAGGCTAAAGAATAATGCGTGTTCTTTAGCCTTTTTTGTTAGAGAAATATTTGTATTTGATTAAATTTTTATGGAAAAAAGTTGCTCGAATTGAAACAAGAGATTAAAATTCCGCTTTCAATAATTTATCCTAAAGTAAACTTAGTACATAGAAAATACTCAGGGGTAGTGCCGATGAGACGGCTTTTTCTGTATTTACTGATAATTATACTTGGGGGAGTTTGTCCAACCGGATGCCGAAGGGCTTCCGATGGAGAGGATGCTTTTTTGCAGATTAAGGGGTCCGATACGATTGTCAATGCAGGCCAGATGATCAGTGAAGAATTCATGAAAGTAAATCCTTATATTTTTGTAGCGGTTACCGGGGGCGGCAGCGGGGTTGGCATTGCCTCTCTGATCAATGGTACCTGTGATGTGGCGACTTCATCCCGTGAGATGAAATCCAAGGAAATCGAAATTGCCCGCAAACATGGTGTTGAGCCCAGGGAAATCACCGTTGCATTTGACGGCGTGGCCGTCATCGTCAATCATAATAATCCCATCAACCAGATGACTATTGACGACTTACGTCGTATTTTTACCGGGGAAGTTAAAAACTGGAAAGAGTTGGGCGGCAAGGATATGCCGATTGTCACCCTGTCCCGCGAGGTCAGTTCGGGCACACACATCTATTTTAAAGAAGTTGTTATTCGCGAAGGCAAGAAAGACAGCACTGCCGAATTTTCTTCCGAGACCCTGCTGCTGACTTCATCACAAACCATTGTCGAAGAAGTTGTCAATAATGAAGCAGCGATAGGGTATATGGGTATGGGGTATGTATCCGACCGAACCAAAACCATCAAGGTTGGTAAAAATGGACAGGACGTTTACCCGGCGGATATCGAGCATGTTCAGAACAAGTCCTATCCGCTTTCGCGGCCGCTGTATTTTTATACCAACGGAGAACCGCAAGGCGTTCTCAAGCAGTATATCGATTTTACCTTAAGCTCGCAAGGTCAGAAACAGTTTGCGGAAAGTGGTTTTGTTCCCCTGGAGGCTGAACGTGGCCAAAAAAATTAACGAACGCATTATTGAAACTGCGATTCGCATCAGCGGCTTTGCAGTGATCGCATTCGTTTTTTTGATTTTTTTATTTTTACTGAAGGATTCCCTGTCGCTGTTTCGGATCTATCCACTGAAGGGTTTTATTGCCGGCATTCGCTGGCTGCCGATTTCCGAACCGCCGTCCTTTGGCATCATTCCCCTGTTTATGGGATCGATTCTGGTTACGGTAGGGGCGATAATGCTTTGTGTTCCGATTGGTGTGGCCACGGCTTTGTTTATTGCCGAAGTTGCTCCAAAAAATCTGAAAATGATTTTGAAGTCCCTCATAGAAATTCTGGCTTCGATCCCGAGCGTGGTGCTGGGTTTTATCGGAATTGTCTGGCTGGGACCGTTTTTGAAAAATACGTTTCACCTGACTACCGGCATGTGCGGCCTGACCGGAGTCTGCCTGCTGGCTTTTATGGCGCTGCCGACGATTATCAGTATCTCCGAAGATGCCCTGATCAGTGTTCCTCGCATGTACAAGGAAGCAGCATACGGTCTTGGAGCAACGCGGTGGCAGGCTCTGTGGCGCGTGGTCCTGCCGGCGGCTTCGTCGGGTATTATTGCCGCGGCGATGCTGGGTATCGGCCGCGTCATCGGCGAAACGATGGTGGTGATGATGGTGACCGGAAACTCCCCGATTATCCCGCATTCGATTTTACAGCCGTTGAGAACGCTGACAGCGACGATTGCGGGCGAAATGGGTGAAACGGTGGGCGGGTCGGATCATTATTATGCCCTGTTTGCCGTGGGGCTGGTTCTGTTTGTGATTACATTTATGCTGAATTTTGTTGCAGATATTTCATTGCGAAAGAACAGAAAATGAATGGCGCCAAAGTTCGAGAAAAAATAGCCTTTACACTACTGGGACTGATAACGCTGCTGGTTGTTATACCGATCGTATTGATTATTTATTATGTTATTAGTCGCGGCTGGAGTGTTATCTCCTGGGAATTTTTAACTGCGGCTCCTCGTAATGGGATGAAAAGCGGCGGGATTTTTCCTGCGATTGTCGGCACAGTGCTGCTGATTGTCGGTACGATGGCCTTTTCATTACCGCTGGGGATATTATCAGCGATTTATCTGGTCGAGTATGCTCGGGATAATGTCTTTACCCGGATGATCAAGCTGTCGGTGGTGAACCTGTCGGGTATTCCATCGATTGTGTATGGTTTATTCGGATTTACGCTGTTTGTGGTGTTCCTGCAGATGGGGACTTCGATTCTGGCCGGTTCTCTGACACTGGCGATCATGAGTCTGCCGGTGATCATCACCGCCACCAAAGAGGCTCTTGAGGCGGTTCCGATGACCTATCGGGAAATCAGCTTATCCCTGGGAGCGACGCGGTGGCAGACGGTGCGATATTGTGTGCTGCCGTATGCAATTCCCGGAATTCTGACCGGGACGGTACTCAGTCTCAGCCGTGCGGCGGGGGAGACGGCTCCCATTTTATTTACCGTAGCGGCCTTTTATCTGCCCCGGCTGCCGCACTCGGTCTTTGATCAGGCGATGGCCCTGCCGTATCACTTGTATGTTATCTCTACACAAGTGCCGAACATGCCGACAGAGCTGAGTTTCGCCACGGGGCTGGTTTTAATAGGGCTGGTCTGCCTGATGAATCTGGTCAGCATTATTCTGCGGTCTCATTATCGGAAGAAAAAGCAATGGTAGAGCAGCAAGACGTTATTCTTAAAACGATCAATCTGAATTGCTTTTACGGCGACCAGCATGTCCTGCGTGATGTGAATCTGGAAGTTCATCGCAATGAAATTCTGGGTATTATTGGCCCGGCCAACAGCGGAAAGACCACATTTTTGCGAGCGATGAATCGCTTGAATTCACTCCATATTCAATATTGCCAGAAGGGTGTGATCCTTTTGGAAAATCAAAATCAGCAGGACATTGACGATGCCTCATTACGCCGCAAGATCGGTATTATTTTTGCAATGCCGCAGGTGCTGCCTGTAACGATTTATGAAAATGTAGCGTATGGCCCGATGGTTCACGGCGTTCGCGACAAACGCAAGATCGAACAAATCGTGGAGGACTCGATGAAAAAAGCGTTTGTTTGGGATGAACTCAAAGACCGCCTTCGAAGTCCCGCGGTTAAATTATCCGGCGGACAGCAGCAGCGGCTCTGCATTGCCCGGACTCTGGCGGTGGAGCCGGATGTGATTTTGTACGATGAGCCGTGCTCGGGGCTGGATCCCATATCAACGGCCAAGATGGAAGATACGATGGAACTGCTGGCTGAATCTTATACTCAGATTTTAGTCACCAACAATACCAAGCAGGCTTCTCGAGTTAGTCATCGATGTGCGTTTTTCCTGATGGGCGAAATGGTGGAAATAGATCAGACTCAGAAACTCTTTACCCATCCCGATGACCAGCGAACCGATGATTATATTACTGGAAAGTTTGGATAAACACGATGGCATTTACAACACGCGTATCCATTGAAAACCTGAACCTGTTTTATGGTGATTTTCATGCCATAAAAGGGGTTCAAATGCAGGTCCCGAAAAACAACGTGACCGCCCTGATTGGTCCTTCCGGCTGCGGTAAATCCACATTGCTGCGCTGCATCAACCGGATGAATGATTTAATTGAGGGCACCCGGCTGGAAGGACGCATCGTCATCGACGACCAGAATATTTTGTCTCCTGAAACGGATGTGGTATTACTGCGTAAAAAAGTCGGCATGGTCTTTCAGCGTCCCAATGTTTTTGACCAGTCGATATTGAATAATCTGAAATTTGGACTGCGCATACATCGCCAGATGCGATCCAAAACGGAATCCATGGATCTGATTCAAAAAGGCCTTGAAGATGTGGGTCTCTGGGATATTTTGAAAGACAGGCTTCATCAGAATGCCCGCCAACTATCTCTGGAGCAGCAGCAGCGGCTGTGCATCGCACGAGTGCTGCTCCTCCTGCCGGAAGTGATTTTGCTGGATGAGCCCTGTTCATCGCTGGATCCCATCGCCACGATGCGGATTGAGGAATTGCTGCGGGTCCTGCGGGAAAAATACACGCTGGTCATTGTAACTCACAATATGCAGCAGGCAGCAAGAGCATCGGATTATACAGGGTTTATGTATATGGGGGAATTGATTGAATTTGGCGCTACACAGGGGATTTTTACGGCTCCACGCAAAGAATTGACTGAAAATTATATTACCGGACATTTTGGTTAAATAGAGGGTATGTTATGAGGGAAAATTTTCGTAAACAAATTAATAAACTGGAATCCCGGGTCATTATGATGGCCCAGGCTGTTGGCACTGCGATTCAGTTATCCGTCAAAGCTCTGACAGAACGGGATATGGAAACGGCCCAGAAAATCATCCGTGACGATGACCTGATTAACCGGCAGCGATGGGAAATCGAGGAGGATTGTGTCAATTTGATTGCGATGCAGCAGCCGGTAGCCTCCGACCTGCGGGAAATGATCTCCATTATGAACATCATCACTGACCTGGAGCGGATGGGCGATCACGCCGAAGGCATTGCTAAAATTGTTCAGTTGATAGGCAAGGAAGATCCTGTTACGCCATTCGTGGATATTCCCGTTATGGCCGAAAAGGTGGTTGCCATGCTGGATAAAAGCATGGATGCATTCAGCCGTCGGGATGCCAAGGGCGCCGAGGCAATTTGTGGTCTGGATGACGAAGTGGATGCCTTGAATGATAAAGTATATCATCACATGATTCAGTGCATGATCAATCAGCCTCAAACCGTCACCCGGGCTACATATCAGATTTGGGCGTCGCGCAACCTGGAGCGGATTGCCGACCATGTAACGAATATTTGCGAACGGATTGTGTATCTGGCAACGGGTTCGATGCATAAATTGCCGAATACGTCAAAATATTAAACCATCTTTATGAACAGGCCATGATGCAGGAAAGGGCTTAAATTATGAACTACCAGATATGCCTTGAAATGTTTTCTTGTGTGATAGGGGGGCTGGGTATATTTCTGTTCGGTATGAAAAATATGTCCGATGGCCTGCAGGCTATCTCGGGAGATCGGCTGCGAAAGATGATTGGTGCCGTGACCGACAACAGGCTCATGGGGGTAGGAGTTGGCATTACGGTAACTGCTACGATTCAATCCAGTTCTGCAACAACGGTGATGCTGGTCAGTATGGTCAATGCCGGCCTGATGACCTTGAAACAGGCTATCCCTGTGATTTTGGGTGCCAATATCGGTACGACTTTAACGGCCTGGATTATGGCCTTCAGTCTGACAAAATATGGCTTACCCATGTTGGGGCTGGCCTCGTTTTTCTTTCTTTTTTCCAAAAACGAGCGTGTGCGTTTTACAGCCATGATTATTGTCGGTGTCGGCATGATCTTTTTTGGTATGGAATTGATGACCAAAGGATTAGCACCCATCAAAGGAATGCCTCAGTTTGAAGAAATGTTTCGGTATTTTACTGCGGCTAATTATTTTGGTGTGATTAAATGTGTACTGGTCGGCGCATTGGTCACAGCGATTGTCCAGGCATCTGCCGCAACAATTGGCATGACAATGGCCCTCGCCAATGTCGGACTCATTGACTTTCCGACTGCGGCGGCACTTGTCCTCGGAGAAAACATCGGTACAACAATTACTGCTTTTCTTGCTTCGCTTGGAACGACTACAACAAATGCTAAGCGTTCCGCTTATGCCCACATGTTATTTAACACAATCGGTGTCTGTTGGATTATCCCATTATTCTTTATTTATACGCCGTTCATAGTCTGGTTTGTAAAAACTTTCCTCGGGTGTGAAGCACCGGATGTACCTGTTCTTGTTAATGGTGAAAATACATTTCCTTATGCACAAAAAGCGATTGCGGCCACCCATTCCTGGTTTAATATTATCAATGTTATTGTGTTTCTCCCCTGGGTGGGACCGTATTCCCGCTTTCTGATCTGGTTATTCCCGGAAAAAGCAAAAGTGGAAGTACCAAAGTTGACGTTTTTGGATATGCGGTTATTCGATACGCCGGCTATCGGCCTGGAACAGTCGCGTAAGGAAATCCTTCGTATGGGAACCGTCTGTCGCAATACAATGGATACTCTTCGTCTGGCAATTCAGGATGCAGGGATAGATCGCAAACGATGCGAAGAGATTTTCCAGATGGAAAATAATCTGGATGTGATGCAAAAAGAAATTGTTGAGTTTATCGGTAATGTTTTAACGGGTAATATTTCTCATGAAATGGTCGAAGAAGGCCGTGGTCAGATACGTATGGCTGATGAGTATGAGTCCATCAGCGACTATATCACCGCCGTGCTGAAACTGCGTCTGAAGATGCGTGATGGCAATCTGCATCTTTCCCCGGAAGCCAAACAGGAAATACTGGAACTGCATGATATGGTGGTACAGTTTATTGATCGGATAAATACGGTTGGCAATGAAAATAATGGCGATTCTGATTTTCTAAGTGAGTCGCATACCAAGAGTAATGCAATCACCGGCTTTATGAAAGAATGCCGAAGCCGCCATCTGGCACGAGTTGGTGCCGGCAAGGCCACGCCGCTCAAGAGCTTGATTTATACCGACATGCTGACATCCTATCGGCGTGTCAAGGATCATCTGCTGAATATTGCCGAAGTTCTGGCTGGTGAAAAATAGCGATTTCCAAAGGTTTGGAATAGAATTAAAAAACAAGCGACTGAAAGGTTTTTGTGCCTTTCAGTCGCTTTTATTGAAATCACCAGGAAGACTGTGGTAATTTGGCTATTCACGCTTGAAAATCAGGGGTATGAAGGATATACTGTACTGAAATTGGAATATTAATAATAAAATTAAGGATAGATTATGGGCAAGTTCAAAAAACGAGCGATTCAATCAAATAAATTAGTCCAGGCACTCGAGCTGTCACTGCCATACAAGGTCAAAGATATCGCGCTGGCTGAATGGGGCCGGCGGGAGATGCAGCTTGCCGAGAAGGAAATGCCCGGTCTGATGGCGGTCCGCAAAAAATACGGTAAAATCAAGCCCCTCAAGGGCTTAAAGGTTGCCGGCAGCCTGCACATGACCATCCAAACCGCGATGCTGATTGAAACGCTGGAAGCCCTCGGCGCTGATGTCCGCTGGGCGTCCTGCAATATCTTCTCAACCCAGGACCATGCCGCGGCAGCGATTGCCGCCGCCGGCAGAACGGCCGTCTTTGCCTGGAAGGGTGAAACGCTGGAAGAATACTGGTGGTGTACGGAGCAGGCCCTGACCTGGCCGGATGGCTCCGGCCCGGATATGATTGTCGATGATGGCGGCGACGCCACCCTGATGGTTATTCAGGGCATGAAAGTCGAAAAGAATCCGTCCCTGCTCAAGAAAAAAACGGACAATAAGGAATTCCAGATTATTCTGGACCGACTGACGGCTGGTTTGAAAACCTCATCCAAAAAATGGACTTCCATTGGCAAAAAGCTGCGGGGCGTATCCGAAGAGACCACCACCGGTGTTCACAGGCTGTACCAGCTTGCTGAAGCAGGGGAATTGCCCTTCCCGGCCATCAACGTCAACGACTCCGTAACAAAGAGCAAATTCGATAATCTTTACGGCTGCCGCGAGTCGCTGGCCGACGGCATCAAGCGGGCAACCGATGTGATGGTGG
>JBDKVE010000114.1:0-1773 GCA_039679345.1 Anaerohalosphaeraceae bacterium | reverse complement strand
CCTGTTAAATTCCATCAGTCCTTCCATCATTGTATAAGCGGTAGTTTTGAGCAGAATGGTAGAGTCTTGCTGCGAATTGGATTCACCCGAGCCGGAAGTATTTGACTTGGTCTTGCCGATTTGCAGGGTAATATCCAACTGCTCGGGGTCGTCGGCCTTGTCCAGCGCAACACCCGTGACAATGAAAAGCGTATCCAGCTCCTGGTTGTCCCAGCAGCTGGATAATAACATTATAAGTACCGGGAGCAGTATAACAGAAGCAACCAGTCTTATCCGTCTATTCATGCTCGCCCCCTCCTTCAAAATCATCCTCATCCTGCGATGCATACGGCCTCATGGGCGGAATGAAGAAATGACGACGTTTTATGTCGCCGCACGCGATATCCCTTGGTCGTCGTATCATGGACCAAAGCGGCATCCGCACCACCGAGTCCTGTAGATTGCTTGTCCAGGCGAAGCCATCAAAATAAGGCACGCCGAATGAGGTCAATGATCCGAGATGGAGCAGTACAGCCAGAAACCCCATTGACAAACCGTAAAAACCCACAGATGCAGCCAACACCATCATAATAACCCGCAGTAAGGATGCCGAATCGTTCTGATTTGGTACCAGAAAGCCGGCCACCGCCGTGATTGCCACGGCGATCACCACCGGTGCGCCGACCAGACCTGCCGATATGGCTGCATCTCCCATAATTAATGCTCCCACGATGCTGATTGCCTGTCCGACAGGGCGCGGCAGCCGGATTCCAGCCTCGCGCAGGATTTCAAAGGTAAATATCATGATGAATGTTTCCAAAAAAACCGGAAAGGGCGTTCCTTCACGTGCGTTAGCGATGGTAAAGAGCAGTGTGGTGGGGATCAGCTCCTGATGAAAGGCCGTCATCGCAATGTACATGGCAGGTACGAATACCGTGATAAAATAGCCAAAGAAACGTATTATCCGCATCATACTGGCGTAAAGCGGACGCGTATAATAATCTTCGGCTGTCTGGAAGCTTTCAATAAACAACATCGGGGCAGTCAGAACAAACGGTGTGCCATCCACTACGATTGCGACGCGGCCTTCAAGCAAACGGCCCGCCACCACGTCGGGCTTTTCGCTGTTCCCAACGGTGGCAAACGGAGAAAAGGGTGCGTCTTCAATGTATTCCTCAATGTAGCCTGATTCCAGGATTGAGTCTACATCCAGATGGTCTATACGATATTTTACTGTTTCCACCACTTTGGGGTCTGCCACTCCGCTTAAATACATTAGGCATATATCGGTTCGTGTTTTCCGCCCCACAGTCATGTTGACTACGCAAAGCCGCCCATTCTTAATCTTGCGTCTGATCAACGCTGTATTTGTGCGCAGATTTTCGGTAAATCCCTCGCGCGGGCCGCGTACCACTGTCTCGGATTGGGGCTCGGTAACGCTGCGCTTGTCCCAACCTTTTGTACTTACGACTAATCCGGCCGGGCAGCCATCCAGAAGGACCGCCGTATCTCCTGCCAAGCATCCCGAGGCGAGTTCCGACAGCAACGAAGCCTCCTTGACGTCGCCGGCACACAATACCACCTGAGCAAACACGTCCGCCAGCTCCTGCGCTTCCGGAAGCGTTTTGCCGCCAGGCCGCCAGCTCATGATTGGACGCAGAATTGCTTCGGTCAAAGTAGGGTTATCCACCAGACCGTCAATAAATGCTAATGTGCCTGTGAATTTTCCGTCTGGCCCGAATCGGAATGGATGTATTTTTAAATCGCTGCTGCCGCTGAGCATTTCTTTCAGAC
>JBDKVE010000113.1:0-7038 GCA_039679345.1 Anaerohalosphaeraceae bacterium | reverse complement strand
TATTAACCTTCCTTGGAACACCAAGGGGGCGTGAAGGTACTTCAAAAACGAGAACGCGCTTGTCTTGATAGATCACTTCGCTGATTTCTATTCGAAGAGCCAAAGAGGATAGTTGTTCTTTGGTTTTATTTAAGTCCTGAAAAGCTTTAGAGCCAATAATCTGGCGGGGTTTTTTGTCTGAAATCCCTAAAATCAATACCCCGCCCTTTTCGTTGGCCAAAGCGCAACAATATTTTAAAAGCTCTTCGGTAGAAAATCCATCTTGAGCTTTTTTAAACTCCAGATGTTCATTTTCATCAGAATTCAGCCATACTTCCAGTTGTTGTGAACTGACAGGCATTACAAGTCCTTCTGCTAAAGAAAATCAGGCTACGATCCTTTCTCCGGATTTTTCAGTTCTTCAATCTTGGGCAGATCTTTGAGGCTGGCCAGGCCGAAGATGTCGAGGAATTTTTTGGTGGTGCCGTACAGCATCGGCCGCCCGAGGATTTCCGCCCGCCCGACGATTTTGACCAGCCCTTTATACATCAGGTTGCGGATGATTTCACCGGTAGCCACACCGCGGATGGCCTCGATATCCGCCCGGATGATCGGCTGCTTATAGGCGACAATTGCCAGCGTCTCCAACTGGGCCGGCGACAGCTTGTTATCCGACCGCACCTTAATCAGCTTGCTCAGCCACGGATTAAAGCACGACAGCGTCATCATCTGGTAACCCCCGGCCAGTTCCTCAATCCGGAACGAAAACCGCCCCAGCCGATACTTCTTATTGATTGATTTTACAGCCTTGCGGATGGTCTTGACCGAGCCAGCCTCCGCAATTTCCACCAGCTTCTGCAGGCTGACCGGTTCATCGCTGGCAAACAGAATCGCCTCGACCACCGACTCCAGCGTGGTATCAAATTCGCCCTCAATCAGCTCCGGCTCATCGTCCGGCTCGTCTTCTGCGGCTTCCTCCTCGGAGGGAGTTGCTTCGGATGCGGTTTCCATCACCGGCTCGGTAATATCCGGCTGGCCGGCGGCGGCTTCTTCCTGCTCCACTGTTGCTGGAGTCAATTCCGGCGTTTCTAAGTCCTGAATCTGCACTTGCTCTGCGGACTCCGCTTCCGAAAATTGGCTTTGTTTGGCAGAATCCGTTTCGGCGATATCCGCGGTCAATTCCATATTCGGACCTGTTATGTCCTGTTCCTGCGGCTGGCAGGGTTGCTGTTCTGTCGACTCTTCTTGCTGCTGCGTAGGTTGCTTTTGGTCGCTCATATCCTTTTCCATACAAATGGGTCAGCGTCTTTGGTACTTTGGCGTATTGTGACGCCAACGAGCTGTTTTTGCAATTGCTTTACCAATTTTTTCAGCGCAAAACGCTCAGAAACGCTGTGCGACAGGCAGATACAGGTCAATCCTGCCTCAGAAGCAGCCAGGGCCTGGTGGTGTTTCAGTTCGCCGGTCAGGTACAGATCGCAATCCGCGTTAATAACATCAAAAATCAGCTTGCTGCACGACCCGGCACAGACGGCGGCGGTCCGGACGAGCCTTTTTTGCGGGCCGATGATGCCTGCGGCTTTGGCACCGGTGATGGTCTTGATGCGGCGGAGTATCTGCTCGATGGTCATTGGCTTACCCAGCTTGCCAATTCGGCCCAACCCCAGCTTGCCCTCGACATCATAATGGCGGAAGACATCAAAGGCCGGGGTCTCATAGGGATGGCTTTTTCGCAGGGCGGCGATAACCTGACGGACTTTGCTGGCCGGGACGACGGATTCCAGACGGACTTCGGCGACGCGTTCTATATTGCCTATATTTCCAATGGTCGGATTGGCCCCTTTAAGGGGCTGGAATGTCCCGATACCATTGGTCATAAAGCCGCAGTGGGAGTAGTTGCCGATAGCTCCCGCCCCGGCGGCATACATGGCGTCGGCGACTTTATTGACGCTGTCGGCAGGGACGAAGGTAATGACTTTATACTGCGGCCCGGCCGGGTCGTCCACGAAATCGCCCAGCGGCCGGGTGTCGGTCAGGCTCAGAATTTCGGCCAGGGCGTCATTCACGCCGCCGGCTGCGGTATCCAGCGAAGTATGGATGGAATAGACGCCGATATTTTTGCGGATGAGCTGATAGATGGGGGCGGTAGCACCGTCGGCGGTGATGCGTTTGAGGCCGTCCCAGATGACCGGGTGATAGGCCAGGATCAAATCCGCGCCGAAACGAATCGCCTCATCGGCCACCGCCTGGGTGGTGTCGATGGTGACTATGATTTTTTTGATGTTCCGTTTTGCATCGCCGACCAGAAAGCCGACATTGTCCCAGCTTTGCGCCAGCTTCCGCGGGGCAATGGTTTCGACGGCATCGATAATGTGTTGAAGTTTCATCTTTAATTATTCCTTTATATGATTAATAGCCTTTTTGTTTTTCGGGAAATTCATTATTTGGATGATAAGTGATAACGAGAAAGATTTCCGAAATAATCAATGCATATAAAATTGGAAGAAAGGCTCCGGCGATAACATGGATAAATGTTTCCGGCGAAGGGATATTTTGAGCGAGTTCGAATAGATTAAAAAGAGTGACAAGAATTGCGATGCCAATTATAGAACGGCGTCCGAAAGAAGCAATCTTTGCAAATTGTTTATCGGGAGTTTCTGGCACACAAAATAAGCAAATTAAAGATGGAATGATAAAATGAAAAAAATCCATGCCCCAGACTCCCAACATCAAAAAGAACCATAGGCCGAGAGTCATAATCAAAGAACGCAAGTCAGCCTGTATAAGTTTACATATTGTCATACTCAAATAACCCAAACATAAAACGATTCCTATTACAAAAATCAAACGACATATCGATAATTTATATTTCATACAGATGTTCTCCTTTGTGTCACCCCTGCGGGGTTAATATGTTTTAGTGCTCCTTTCCGGGCGGTTTCACGCCCGGCTATTTTATTTTGCCTTGCCGGGGCTAAAAATGATGTCTTTAAAATTTACGGCTCAAATATTTCCGCCCCGTTCATGGGGGCGCCGCAGAACAGGCACTGCGTGTAACCGGGGCCCACGGCCCGTCCGCAGTCGCTGCATTTCCGGCGTCCCTGGGTCATTTTCCTATCCGCCACGCCGTCCCGCATGTCGATTTCGCTGATGCGTTCAGCGATCTGCATGTCCGTCAGTTGCGTTTGTTCTTTGACCAATTCCCACAATGCCTGGCACTTCAAGGCCAGATGATTGACCCTTTCTTCCAATCGAATCAGATGGAGATTGGTATCATTTGCTTTGACCTTTGCATCCTCAGCAGCTTTCTCTGCTTTCATGGTATGCCATCGCTGGTTCATGTTCCAAAAAATGTCCATAGATTCAGCTCCTTATTTTAATAAGTCTTCATACGCTTCGGTGAGTTGCCGGGTGATGGGGCCGACTTTGCCTTCGGCGACGGTGTGCGATTCGACGGCGGTCACCGGCAGCACGGTCATGATGACATTGGTCAAAAAGACCTCTTCGGCAGCCAGCAAATCGTGGATGCTCAAATCCCGCTCTTCGGTTTTGATCTTGAGCTTGTCCGCCAGTTCCAGCACGGTTTTGCGTGCGATGCCGGGCAGGACGGGCGTCTCCACACGCGGCGTCAGGAGGGTCTTATCCTTCACGAGAAAAATGTTACTGATGGAGCCTTCGGCCAGCTTGTTTTCGGTGGTAAACCACACGGCCTCTGCGGCCAGTTTTTCGTGGGCTTGCTTCAATGCCATGAGCCGCGGGGCATAACAGGTCGTCTTGTGGCCGCAGGTGGGGTCTTTGGGATTCTGTCGAAAATTGGTCAGGGTGACGCGAACCCCTTTTTCGTAATACTCTTTCGGATAGGGAGTAAAGGGAGCCGCCGTAATCAGCAGCGTTCCCTTGATATTTTCCGTATCAGAAACCGGCCCGCTGGACAGTGTCATCCGCATCCGGGCGTCTTTGAGTTCGTTGGCCTCCAATAGCCGCGTGACAGCCTCCTGAATATAATCCGCCGAGTACCCGAACGGAATCGACAAGGCCGCGGCACTGGCCAGCATCCGGTTGATGTGGTCATCGAGGCGAAAGACCTTGCCGTTGACCGCCCGCATGGTCTCAAACAAACCCATGCCGAACAAAAACGAGCTGTCGGTGGTGGCGATTCCGGCCCGTTCGGCGGGCACGATGGTTCCATTGAGAAATATCTGATTCATAGTTCATCCCTTTTCTGAATACGAATAATATACCCTGCTGACGGTGAAAAACCAGCAAAAAGGTGGCGGTATGTTAATGGGATCCGTTTTGGCCGACGGCCCGGATGCAGTCGAGCAAGGCCCCGGCCTTGACCAGCGTTTCATCCCATTCGGCCTGCGGGTCGGAGTCGGCGACGATGCCGCCGCCGGTCTGGGCATAAACCCGGCCGTCCTGAACGACAATGGTACGAATGGCAATATTCAGAGTAGCGTCAAAGTTGATGCCGATATGCCCGATGCAGCCGGTATAGACACCGCGACGGGTCGGTTCGAGTTCCTCGATAAGCTGCATGGCGCGGATTTTCGGGGCACCGGTGATGGAGCCGCCGGGGAACGTCGCTCGCAGGATATCGCAGAACAGTGTCGGGTCGTTTGCCTGCGGCAGCGTGCCTGCAACTTCCGAATATGCGTGAAAGACTGTCGGATAAGCCTCAATCTTGCGCGGATGTCGGACGTGGCGCGTGCCGGGGATAGAGATGCGGGCCAGGTCGTTACGCTGGAGGTCGGTAATCATCATCAGTTCGGCCTTGTCTTTTTCGCTGCTCAGGAGTTCCTCATATTGGCGGCGATTGAATTCGACGGCGTCCTGCCCGCATTCGCACATTTGACGCGGCCGGGTACCCTTGATGGGCCGGGTCAGGATATCCTGTCCGCGTATTTGCAGAAACAGTTCCGGCGAGGCACTGACAATAGCTCGCTCCTCCATTCCCAGATAAGCTGCGTAAGGGCTGGGATTATAGGTATTCTGCCACAGGAAAAGCGTTGCCGGATCGGCCTGAAAAGGGCACTCAAATCGCTGCGAAAAATTAATCTGATACACATCGCCGTCCAGAATATGCCGGCCAATCCGCTCCACTGACCCCATGTATTCGGCTTGTGTCATATTGGTCTGAAAAGCCGGTTTCGATGTATCGGTCCGCGGCAGTCGCGGCGGCAATTCGAGAATCAGTTCCTGCGATTGGGCAATCCACTGTTCCAGCCGTGCGAATTTATGCTTGATGGATTCTTTCTGCCCCTTGTATTCCAGCGCCGCAAGACTGGCCTGCCCGGTGTTGTGGTTATATATAATGACCGCATCGTAAAAGGCCAGATGGATGAGCGGCATCCGGAGGTCGTCTTTGGCATGGTTGGGCAGACATTCCAGATATCGTCCCAGGTCGTAGGAGAAATACCCAATCCAACCCGGCAGGGGAATGGACTCAGATAAAGGGATGCTGCTTTCAAGTCGATATTTTGCAAGAGCTGTTTGCAGTTGTTCTAGTGGATGCGAACCGTCACGAAATTCAAAGATATCAATAGGACAGGCACAAAACAGACTGAAGTTTTCAACCGACAGATTGCCGCCGAGTATGGCGGGACGCAATTGCCGGGATATAATCCGCCCCAGTGACAGCAGGGCGATATCTCCGCCCACCGGCCGGGTATGGATGCGACACGCAATCGGCTCGGAGGCTGCGGGGGTCATGTCTGCGGTGCGGCCGGCTCAAAGCCCTGGATGATGTCGATGGATTTGCTGGCCCCGATGCGGGATGCGCCCGCTTCAATCATGGCCAGGGCATCGGTGGCGGTTCGAATGCCGCCGGCTGCCTTGATTTTGCATTTCGGGGCCGACTGCGCCATAAGCTGCACATGTTCGACGGTGGCACCGCCGGCCGGATGCAGCCCGGTGCTGGTCTTTACAAAATCCGCTCCTGCGGCCTGTGCTGTTCTGCAGGCAAATATAATCTGGTCGGTCGTCAGCGTGGCCGATTCAATAATGACCTTGAGTGTCACAAACGGTCGGACGGACTGGCACGGACGCAGCACGGTGCGAATATCATTCAATAAATATTTTTCATCCCCCGAAATAATGGCTGCCAAATCCGCAACCATATCGATCTCATCCGCCCCGGCCGCAATCGCTAAATCAGCCTGAAATCCCTTGACTCGCGGATAATCGGCTCCTATCGGAAAGCCCGTTACGGTGCAGACTTTTACGCCTGCGTCATGCAGTGTTTCAGCACATAAATCCACCCACCGCGGCGTCACACACACGCTGTAAAATCCATATTGTTTGGCTTCTTCACAAAGCTGTCGAATCTGCTGCTCGGTTGCCGTCGGGTTCAATAGGGTATGGTCGATATATTTGGCCAGTTCGATTTTTGTCGTGGGTTTCTGCATGGTTTTTCTCGTTCCATTAAAACAGCAATTTTTCAGCGCTGCGATTTTCTTTGGTAAAGTAGTCAATCGCCTCGTCGGCGGTCTTAAAGACGCGTGTGGCGGTCTGGGTGACAAAAATGCTCGGTTCTGACGGCGCCGTCCAGATGACATATACGTCCTTGGCGGCTTCATGGGCGTGCTGAAGTTCCCGTTCCACACCGCTGGAAATCGCGGCCCGTCCATCCGGCAGGGCGGGAATAAAACTGATAATCCGGTCGGCCTGGTCGATCAGGGCAAAATCGCGTGCATAAATCTGGCTGTTGATGTCGCGGTGAATCTGCCGGATTTCCTGCACCTCCAGACAGAACGATTTTCCAAGCACTTCCATTTCAATCCCTTTCCTGCCTTCTTTGGCCGCCTGCTCCGCGTAATACGGCAGATACGCCTCTTCAAGGTCGCCGGGGTCAAAGCAGATGAATTGTTCCTTCATGGCCGCCCGAAAACGATTAATCTCGGCCAGGGTCTGAGGTAATCCCGCGACGTGAGTCATCGGGAAGCTCAGATAGACTTTTTTTCGCCAGGGTTCAAACGCCAGCCGATAAAAGGTCTCAATCGTGCCCAGCTCGGTCCCGCGGGCCAGACTGTAGCAGGGTGTGTTTTCGCTGGTGCCTTT
>JBDKVE010000112.1:0-19130 GCA_039679345.1 Anaerohalosphaeraceae bacterium | reverse complement strand
TGAAATCAACCTTGCCGTCAGGATCCAGGTCGCCTGTATCGGCAGCAAAGGCTGCTGAAAAGACAATGGATACACATAGCACTGCACCGGCGACAATCCTGGTAAGCATGATTAACTCCTGTCATTTCATTTCGTTAGACAAGCAGAATAAGAACCAATAAATAATTATAGGATTGTTTTTGGTGATTACACCGCCATTTTCCACCTATTTTCCGCCAAAAACATCTGCCTCTCTTCCTGATCCCCCCAAATTAGCGGAATCTGACATCATTGGCATGGCATTTTATTTCCTCAGTGTTAACGGTCCCGCAGGACATAAACACCCTGGCCGATTCTGTCAATCAGACAATTTCAATAAACCGCGAAACGCACTAATACTTTGTCCGAAAAACCAGTCATGGTTTCTACTGATGCCGACTCCTAATTTTTAAGGATTATCATTAGGATATTTTTCAGTATAATTCGCTGTGTATCAGAATTTTATTTATAAAATACTTTGACGAACTGAGTTGCGCGATTCAGAGAGATTGTTTTAAGTGACCATCTCATTTTAAAGGTATCTGATAAAAACGCCGATGTAACCTTTCCAATTATTTCTGCGAACAACATGACACGGAAGTCATAGTATATTCTGCAGAACATTGTGACACGGAGGTCATATATGGGAACTCTGCTGAAAATCGACATTAAAAAGGTCTGGCATCACTTCTTTCAGCATCGTGATATCCAATCACGGAATGTTCTCTTGGAACATTATCTTCATCTGGTCAAATATACGGCTGAACGTCTGCATGTCCGGTTCCCGCGATTTGTTGAACTGGAGGATTTACAGAGCGCAGGTATTTTCGGATTAATGAGCGCCCTCAAAAACTTCAATCCAAAAGAAAACATTAAATTTGAAACCTATGCGGTGTTGCGGATTCAGGGGGCCATTCGTGATTATATTCGAAAAATTGACTGGGTTCCCCGGCTGGTTCGTGCACGCGCCCAGCAACTCCACAATGCAACGCAAAAGCTGGAAATCCTTCTGGGACGTCTGCCGGCCGACACCGAACTGGCGGATGAATTAGGGATGGACATGGACCGGTTTTATCATTTTCAACGGGATGCCATCGCTACCTCTCTTGTTTCGCTGAATACAAGCTCTTCGGATTCGGATGGAGATGACGAATTTACGGAATTGTATGTTATTTCTGACCCAAAGTGTCAAAATCCATTTTTAGAAGTTTACAGACAGGATTTTCAGGATTTCATAAAAAAGGGACTTTCTCGACAAGACCAATTCATTATTATTCTTTACTACTTTGAACAGATGACAATGAAGGAAATCGGAGACGCCCTGGGGTTGTCTGAATCCCGGGTATGTCAATTGCATTCCTCCATTATTGCAAAATTAAAAGGACAATTGCATCAGTCCTCGTTATGCCTGCAATAAATCAACCCATGCATCTGGACAATCACCTCCTGTTTATGCGTTTTCTTCGCTTGGCATGGACCAGCAAGATCATCTGAAAAACCACACCTGCTCCGGCCAGCGACAAAAAGGTGATCGTCAGCACTGCCGGCCGCGGCTGGAACCATGAGACAAGATGAACATTCATGCCCAGCAGAGTCACATCCAGACCCACCAGCATCAGAAAACTTCCCGCTGCACTGCAGCACAGAGCCATCATCAATTTGCCAAGCCCCCAGCTCAGCAGCAGCCCAACCATCCCTCCCAGAACCGTAATCACCACCATATCCCGCGGATGACTGGACATAGACTGGTGAATTTCCGCCAGAAGCAGCGACAATCGTTCCGACAACGATGGGCCGTTTTCGATAATCCGCCCCAGGCAGGCCAGTTGAGCCGACGTATCCATCGACTCCAAAAGCGGACCGGAGGATAAACCGGCCAGAGTGTTGATGTCGGAAGAGGTCTGCTTAAGAACCAGACAGAACCATGTGACAGTTCCGGCCAGAGCAAATCCAAACACTGTAAGGATCACGATGAGGGTCCGCCTGAATACCATCGCGGCAAGCGAAACAACCAGCGCTCCAGTCAGCATACCGTGCCATAGCGTTATATTGAACCATTGCGAAACAAAAAACCCGCAAACGAGTCCGACGATACATCCTGCAAGTCCCAGGATCAACGTATAGAAATACGCGCCGGCCAGCCAGAGCAGGACAGCCGGAATCAATATCAGCAGCCCCGTTTCCAGCAGGGCCGCTGAAGGGCTGTCCAGACAGAGGCTTTCAATCCGTATCAGAATTTCATACATGCCGGTAGTTTCATTTAGACACGATAACATCCATCCGCAATCAACGCGACGATACCCCCCGCCGTAAAAACGCCCTGTAAATCAATCTGCAATCATAAAAGCCTCCCCGGCTCCGTGCCGGAATCCCTGTTGTGCTGGACAGGATTCCGCACGACTGCTGCCTCAGCCCGAAACAAGATAGCCTTAATTCTGTCGCTTGATTCGAACAGGCACCTGCGATGCCCTTTGAGCCCAGTTTTTCACAAGATCACAGGCATCATTGATATCAAGGGTTGATTTCTCATCTTGGTGTGCCCGGTCGGAAAGCTGCTTTTTGATATACATCACATGCTGTTGTTCGGTCCGCAAGATGGCCCAGAGATGTTTTGCCAGCGCGATTTCCTTGAGCTGTTCAGCCTGTTCAATTCGGACTTTATACCGCCTGACAGCGTCCTGTTCATCATCGAAATCACACACAAGCATGTCTTCATTATACTCCGAGGTATGCACATTACCGACGCGCAGAGTGGGACAGCCGCCCAGATAATGGATCGCCTCGGCCAGCGTCATGGCATGTCTTATCTTGCGATAGGCAAACGCCCTGAGGGTCATGCTGACATGTCGATAGGCCGCTCCCGTCAGCATGGCAGCATGATTGACATATTGAAGTGCCGCCGCCTCTTCCAGTTCAAGGTCCATATTCAGCAGTACAATCAGATTTTCATGCGTGATAACCATATTATTCATCCTTGCAGACTATCCGTGTGGAATGAATAGACTCTGTAGAAAACCATCTGTTATTTTGACCCCGGAGAGGTTGCATAACATAGCCGGGTGTGGAAACGCACGGAAAAGAGGTGTTTGTCTCAAGGATAAAATCCCAGCATCCGTCCAATGCGGCATCGCGATGGTAAAATCATGTGAGCAGAATACAAAGCGATTTTAAACCACAGGGATTCATCGGTCGAATTTTAAAAAAACTTGAATGGGTAAAACGCCCTCCGTCTTACGGATTCGTGAGCCAGTCCGAACTCAAAACAGCGGCGTCGTCCAGCGTAACGCTGCCGTCGCCGGACAGGTCCGCCCCGGTATTGGGATTCAGCCCGGTCACAAGCCACTGGGCGCTCAACACCAGCATATCCTCCACGCCCACGCCGTCCGGACAAGCCATATCCGAACGCGGAAATTCCCACGACAACCGCGGATAAGCCGTCCCGTCCGTACACAGCCGCCAGATGTCGGCGACACCGTTGGCCGTTTCATTGGTAAAATCCCAGCCGTATGCGGTAAATGTGCTTTCGGTTTTCATCTCAGGGGTGGTCTTGGCATAAACGTCCGTGGCAGTGCCTTTCCTGTCGCCGATGCTTTGAATTCCTGTTTCGGTCTGGATGTCGCTATCCCAGAAACAGGAAGATGCCTTTCCTGCCGTTTCCAATGTGCCAAAGAGTCCGCCGCGAATCGTTGTCGACCCTGAAAGGACAACCGCAGCATAGCAGCGTGCAATTGTGGCACCCGTAGTCCCGATCAGACCGCCGTAATACATGCTGGTTCCATTGACCGACCCCACCGCGTAACAATCCTGAATCTGACCATTGCTTGTTCCCATCAGGCCGCCGGCAATAGAGGAGCCGGTAACAGCAGACTCTGAACGGCACTGAAGGATCGCTCCGGCGTAATTATAGCCAATCAGGCCGCCTGCAAATCGGCTGGTGCTGGTCACTGTAGCTTTACTGGAACACCTCCGAACCGTGCCTCCGACATTGTTGGAAGCAGTGCTGTTTCCGTTGCGTCCAATCAGACCGCCAACACATTCATATCCTTCCAGGGTCGCCTCGGCAGAACAATCCTCCACAATATTGGTCTTCCAGATCGATTCGCCCAGAAGCCCGCCAATATAATTTCTACCGGTAATCGTACTGGTGCTGGTGCAGCGGCGAACCTGTCCCTGCCCCAGGGTGCCAGCCAGCCCGCCCAGCGATGAGAGCTTATGAGTCACCATGTATTTTTTGATCGTAATCTGGCTGTGGCAATCTTCCACCACAGTTCCATTGAAGCAATATTTAAGAATCCCGCCCAGGCATTTCGACTCGTCTCCGGAGTCTTCATATCCTGTAAGTTCCCCCGATACAAAACAGCCGACAATCGTCGATCCCGAATCATACCCCGCAATACCGCCTCCGTAGCGATGCGCCAGCATCTTCATGTTCGTGACCGTACAATTACGAATCGTCGAGGTCTCGGCATACCCGCAAACAACTCCGAATCGCTCATATCCTTCAACATCCGGACTGACAAACTCCACATCGTACACCTGGGCCGAATATAACGACCCGAAAAATCCCACGGCCTCGCTGCTGCTGTCCAGCTTGAGATTGCGAACAGGCTGGTGATTCCCGTCAAAAACCCCCGAGAAATAACTGATGCAGGAACTATAAAACGTTGTATCCGTAAAATCCAGTTCACAGTCCAGCCGGACATGCGAACTCCAATACGATGAGCTCAAACGAAACTCGTGAAAATCGTCCCTGGATTCAATCCGATAGGGATCTGCGGATGTACCGGAACCATTTAATCCATAACCGATAGCTGAAACGAAACACAGGGCAAGAACAACCGACAGATTGCGTATGTAATTCATAACCTCTCCTCTCTCCAGATAGTAGTTTCGTGAGACATCCACGAATTCCTCACCATTAGTATATCTTTCCTATCTATTAATGTCAAGTACCTATCAAAAAACAACCGGCCGATTGCAAAAAAAGGATTGGACTATGCAGGCAAATATGATTAAATACCTCCAATAACTGGTGTTTTAGCAGTAATTTTAACAACAGGATGTCTTTGTGGAGAAGGATTGGTATGAATGAATCCATGGAACAACCCAATGCAAACAAAGCGAATCCCCATCCCCGCCTGGCTTCTCTGGATATCCTCCGGGGATTTGATATGTTCTGGATTGTCGGCGGCGGCGCGCTGCTGGGCAGCCTGATTACGTATCTGGGCTGGCCCTGCCTGCAACCTGTCAACGAACACCTCGAACACGCCGACTGGATCGGCTTTCGGGCATGGGACCTGATTTTCCCCCTGTTCATCTTCATCTCGGGAACCGCCATGCCGTTTTCCTTTGACAAATACCTGTCATCACAGCGAAGAGGAGCCTTATATGTCAAGGTCCTCAAGCGGGCAATCCTGCTGATGGCCCTGGGCCTGATTTATAACGGCCTGCTCAAGACGCTGGACGTTGCCAATCTCCGATTTCCCAGCGTGCTGGGATTGATTGGTCTGGCGTATCTGTGGGCGTCCATCGTCGTTATCCATTTCAAGCCCCGCTATCAGGCGATGTGGGCCGCGGCAATTCTGATTGGCTACTGCATCGTGATGAATGTCGTCCCGGTGCCGGGTCATGGCGCCGGCGTCCTGACTCTCGAAGGCAATTTCGCATCCTGGATTGACCGGCTCGTCGTCCCCGGCAAACTGTATTCCGGCGTCAGCGACCCCGAAGGACTCCTGATGACGATTCCGGCCTCCGTGCTGGCCATCGCAGGAGCACTGGCCGGAGCACTGATTAAAAATCAGGCCATCGGCTCGTATCGCAAATGCCTGTGGATGGCGGTTGCCGGAATCGTCTGTTTATGCCTCGGCCTGGGCTGGAGCCACTATTTCCCAATGATCAAAAAACTCTGGACCAGCTCGTTTGTCATGTATGCTGTTGGCTGGTCCCTGCTGCTGCTGACCCTGTTTTATCTGGTCGTCGATGTCTGGGGCTTCAAAAAGATATTTTTCCCCCTGTTGCTGATCGGCGTCAATCCGCTGACGATTTATCTGGTGTCCCATCGCATCATCAACTTCAAACCGATATCTGAATTTTTCTTCGGCGGCCTGGCACGAATCAGCGGCGAGCCTCTGGCCCCCGTGGTGCTTAATGCCGGGGTCATCGTCTGCGAACTGGCATTTCTGCTGGTTCTCTATCGCAAAAAAATCTTCCTGAGACTCTGATTCTGCTGACTCCCGCAATAAAACAGGCGCCCCGGGAGAAGCTCCCGCGACGCCTGTATCAGCTTCTGGGTATTGTTACTCTATCGGATGACCCTATGGGCATTGCCAATGCCGTGCAAACTCCGCCAGGTCGCTCAGGTCAATCACCCGACTGGCCCGATCCGCAAGATCACAGGCCGGGTTCCACCCCGCATCCTGCGGCGTCGTCTGCCAGGCCCCGGCCAGCACAACAAAATCATCCATATCCACCGCACCATCCCCGGTGAAATCCGCCTGCAGAACCCGGACGGTATCCACCACACCATAATAAGTTCCATTGGTATAATAACCATGCTGCGTCAGCGTCAGCCCGGTTCCCTTGATATCGAGTTTGGCATAACCATGCACACAGCCGCCAATAAAGGGGCCAATGTTATGCGCCCCGCCAAGAGTCATGTGTGCCCAGTCCGCTACCACGGGTTCCACCGTATCCAGATAACTGGTGCATCCGCTGATAATGTAGTATGTCCCATCCAGCCTGCCTCGCTCGTATTCATGGGTATGGCCGCTGAAACACATCTGCACCCCATACTGCTTCATCAGGGGCACCAGGTACGTCCGCAAAATCGGGCTGCCGTCAAACCACCGTTCGCAATACGGCGGCACATGGACAAAGACAAACCGCCACGCGGCATTCTGTGCGGCATCCGAGGACAAATCCTGTTCCAGCCAGCCCAGCGGCAGTGAACTGATCGAATCATCATACGGCAGCGTATTGTCATTGAGCTGCGAATAATCAATGCATGTAAAATGAGCATTGCCGTAATTGAACGAAAAACTTTTCATGCCGCTGTTTTGAATCGCCTTGTGCACAAAGCTGGTTTCCGGCTCATCGTGGTTGCCGAATGCAACAAACGCCGGCTTCTGGCGGGCAAAGATGTCGCACAGGTACTTTCGGAATGGATTGGTAAAATACGAATAACTGGAATCCTGAACAACATCACCAACAGCGACGCCAAAATCCACTCCGGCCGCCATATCCGTAAACATCCCCAGGCTGACGGCGGGATTGGTGGTTTCCTGCTGACTGTCTCCCCAGACGGCAAAACTAAAGGGTGTATCGGTTTCCGGAGCCGTCCGAAAAACGCCGTCACCACTGACAGTCGAGCCGTTGCGAGCACGGAAATGATACTGGGTCTGCGCAGCAAGGCCGGTGATTCGGACTTTACAGACATAGACCCCCGAACCGGCATCAACGCACACGCCTTCGGCCTGACTGCCGTATGACATCGTCAGGCCCCAATCAACCCTCGGCGCCACGAGCCGGTCGGTCTCCCATGCAATCGTCATCGCATCCCGGCTGACATTCTGCAAATACGGCTGCGACTTGAACACACCAGCGGTATAACCCGAAACCGCGACCTCCAAAGGCACTGACCAGGCACTCAGACCGCCATAAATATCACGAGCACGCGCCCGTACAAAATAGCTGCCCGAGACCTTCCACCGGTGCGAAACGATATAATTGGCGCCCGAATCCCGGTCCTCCGACCACATGGAAGTCCCATCGCCCCAGGCTATTTCATAGCGGACCGAATCCGCCTCGGTATCAATCGATGAAAACATAAATGCAACATCTTCTTCAATCCCTGCCGCAGAACCTGAAGCCCTTGCCGAAGGCACTCCCGGAGCCGTATTGCCCCCCGCCGCGAGACTGTAATCCCAGACAAAATCGTCGCCAAAGGCATCGCAATCCTCACCCGCCACCCGCTGGGTCAGAAAGCTAAATCGAACCGACCGCGTCCCCGCCGGAATCAACAACCCGGCCTCATCCGGCACAACTACCGTTGCCCACTCCTTTCCGCCCGGCCCCGCTATCCAGCCGCTGTCAACCGTCGCAAGCGCGTCCCCCGCCGCATTAAGATACTCAATATAGATGCGTCCCTGATCCTGCCCATCCCCACCTACATTTCCTCCCGCCCGGCCCAGAATAGTCCCGCTATCAATTTCCGCCGCAAGAAAGCTGACATCAATTACTTGAGCAATCTGCCCCTGAGCCGTCTTGCCCGAAGTAAAATAGTGGCTGCCGGTGCGCGGAAAATGCCAGTCCGTCCGGTCGGTGGCCTGCCAGTCAAATCCCTCGACCACCGTCCAGTTCATCATGTCGCTTTCCCCCGAAGGATTCGACAACAGATTCATCCCGACGTAATCCGCCGCCAGCGTGGTCTTGACAGGATCGCCCGGTCCGCCCAGCGAACTGACCTGCACATCCGTCAGCGCCTGCCCCCAGATTGCCGCCGTGGTACAGCGAATCGGATAATCCTCCCCGCTTTCATCGGCAAACAATAAGATCGACTCTTCCAGCCCAAATCGTCCATCCAGCGCCTGCGGAGTTCCTTCAAGCCATTTTACGCCATTGACATAAATGCGATAAAAATTCGAATTGCTGGCCGAGATGACAATGCGTGTCCAGGTTTCACTCAGCACCAGATTAGAGGTGTATCCCGTTGCGGAGATGCCAATTGTCCTGTCGGGAGAGATAAAACAGTCGCCGTCATTGGAATTGGACGTGTTGGTCTGAAACAGCGAGACCCAATTGCCCACACTGGCCGCCGGGACTCTGACATCCAGCAATATCGTCCACTGATTGACATAAGCACCCCCGCCATTGGCCGCCAGCCCATGAACACAGGTATAATAGCTGCCAATCCCATCGAGCACCGCGCCATCCCCCGTAACCATCCCCGCCACGGCCGTATGCGTTCCGATTTCCACCAAATCCGAACCGAGCGTGCTTTTACCCAAATGAATCGGGTCATCGAATAACCATAAACCCGCCGGCTGCGGATAGGTCGCCAAGGCAAAACCGGCCAGCACAACACCCCATAAAAACGCTGTTTTCAACATCCCTTCTCCCAACTAAAATTGCTTAAATCCTATAGAACAAACGTTTGTCCCATTAATATATCAAAATCCCGGCCCAAAGTCAATTGTTGGGTATCCTAAGGCCGGAAAAACCAGATGAATACCACCCAAAGAGGGGTCAAAACCTGTTTTTTTGAACATAAAACAGGTTTTTGGCTGCGGATTGGGCTAGCGATGACGATTGCCCCCCACGATTTTTTCAGCAAATTTTCAGTTCAGGCGACTCTTCCAATCCGATTGCGGCGGCAGGGAATCCGCATCCGCCCCCAGCATCTTATTCGGGATATCTCCCATCACCATTTCAAGCGTTCCGCCGGCCGCGATTTCATCATGCCGAATCCACAACCGCTCCAGCGGCTTGCCGTTCAACTGAATGGACTGGATATACCGATTCTTGTCGGAGTTGTTTTTCGCGATGATGGTAAATGACTTGCCTTTAGCATACCGGCCATCCAGCGTAAACGTGATCCGCTCAAACAGCGGACTGGTCAGCATATATAATCCATCGCCCGGACAGACCGGATGCAGCCCGCTGGACGCCAGCACATACCAGGCCGACATCTGCCCGACATCCTCATTGCCGCACAAACCATCCACCCCGGTCCCATACGCCTGCTCACAGACAATCCGACTCCACTTCTGAGTCAGCCACGGCAGGCCGGCATAGTGAAACATGAACGCCACCTGATGGACCGGCTCATTGGCATGATTGTAATAATCATTCCACGTAAACTTGGCCGGCGCTTTTTCAAAGAAAGCCGTCAGCTCGCGGATATACATCTCCCTGCCCAGCAGATCCATCAATCCATACACATCATGCGGCACAAACCAGCCCTGCTGATACGGATTGCTCTCGGTACATCCCTGCCCATGCACGGTTTTACCCTGCCACGCCTCCCAGCTTCCATCGGCCTTGCGGGCCTGAAACCACGCAATCGCCGGGTTATAGATATTCTTATAGTCCAGGGATCGCCGATAATATTCTTTTGAATCGGCTGCATTGCCCAGCAGTTCAGCAAAACGCCCCACGCACCAGTCCGCATAAGCATACTCCAGCGTCCGCGACACATCCCCCGCCACATACCCCAGCGGCTGATTACCAGATTGATCCACGGTATTGCGGCAGAAGGCGTATGCTTTCTGCACATCATAACCGCGAATACCTTTGGTGTAGGCATCCAGCACGACCGAAACCCCCGGATTGCCCAGCATACAGCCGGACTCGACATTCAAAATCTCCCAACGGGGATAACAATTGCTGCCGCTCAATTCCGCAATCTGAATCAGCGAATTGACCTCATCATTGACCACCCTTGGATTGATGATCGTCTGCAGCGGGAACTGGCTGCGGAACACATCCCACCCGCTGAATATCGTGCGATATTGAAAATCAGATGTTTGATGCGTTTTCCCATCCGCCCCCCGGTATGTCCCATCCACATCCGACACACACCGCGGATCAATCATCGTGTGATACAGCGCCGTATAGAAAATTTCTTTCTGGCCTTCTGTTCCACCCTCAACGCTAATACCCGAAACCGCCTTGTTCCATAATTGCCGTGCCTGCTGAACCGTCGCATCAAAGTCCCAGCCGGGAATATCCTGCTCCAGGTTTTTCCGGGCGCCTTCAATACTGACAAAAGAAATGCCGCTTTTCACAAGAACCTGCTGTTTATCCGCCGTCGGAAATTCCACAAAAAAACCCAGATGTTTGCCCTGCATCTGACGGCACCCCTTCAACACTTCGGCCTTTGCAACCTGATCACGATAGCGCTGACTGGTCACATCGTCTCGTTTTCGTTTCCAGTCATCGGGGATATCCGCCTTCCAGACCCCGTATGTCTTGAGCGGTATATTAAACATGCAATAGAAATAGACGGTGTAATTGGCCTTGCCGCTGCCGTCTCCCCAGCCGCCTCCATCCGGCGTACATTTCATCCAGCCTTCAATTGTATAATCATCAACCACGCGCACAAATTGCTCTGTGGAAGTCCCCCCGACACGCCGGGCCAGATCAATCTGGACACGCGATACCGAAGACTCCGGATACGTAAATCGCAGGATGCCCGCATGGGGGGCCGCCGTCATTTCCGCCCGAATCTGATAATCCAGCAGGTCCACCGCATAATATCCCGCCCGGCAGGCTTCTGACTCATGACTGAAACGCGAACGGTATCCCTCATCGGGAAATTCCGTCCGTCCGCAGGCCGTCTTGAGTTCGCCCGTCGTCGGCATGACCAAAAAATTGCCCAAATCCCCATACCACCCGATACCGCTCATGTGCGTAAAGCTGAATCCTTCAATAGTCGTATGATGATGCGAATACCCCGGCCCGTTATCTCCGCCGGTGATGGTATCCGGCCCAGGCTGCACCAGTCCAAACGGCGTCGCCGGCCCGGGAAAGGTCTTGCCCAGTCCATGAAGCACCCCAGCCGCCTCGGTGGATGTCGATGCCCCAATCATCGGGTTGATATAATCAACAGGCTCTTTGGCATATAGCGGCACAAGCCCCGCAGCCAGACCCGCCCGGACAATCCATGCACAGCATAAATCACTGAATTGCTTTATTCGATTGATACTCACGATAGGATACTCCTGAAGGCTTTAACTCGCTGCTCATGCAGACATCCCAAAACAGCATTCCAACTACGGCTACGGCGTGACGACATAGCCGCGTTTTATGGCTTCGTTTCGTGTAGATTCCATAATCCTGGCAAGATCGTCGGGAAAGCGAATTCGCTTTCCCCCGCCGTCGGGGTACACAATCCGAAGAATTTGATCTTTCTCAAATTCCGCCGGCTGCACCTCGAATGTCATCGTAAAACCATATTGATTCAGTAACTCAAGCCCCGGCACCGGATACGGCAGAGGGGTTGCCCCTTCACAAATTCCGGGGACAAGAACCGGGGTAACATGGCCATCATCAAGACCGATATCCATATTTCGCTTAATCATCGTAATAAGTACCAATCCATCAAACCAGGTCCCCCTCATATTCTCCGAGGCCTGCCAGGCGGTATGAGCCGATTGAATCCCAAGCTCTTCCAGTTTCTTCTGCAGCAGAATCGTCATTGCCTTGTTATACCCATATTCTTCATCCTGCACGGCCTGCGCACCCAGCCGTACCCCCAGCAGATTGGAATAGATGTCCTCCCATGAAAAAGCCGACGGTTCCTCCGGCAGAATATACATGCACTTGAACCCGTAAAAAGTCAGAATCTCATGCCACGTTGTCATGGTAAATGTGTAGTATTGGCTTAACTCAATCGCCAGCTCTTCGACAATTCTTTCCTTCTCATCATGTTCCAGACCTTTCCAGTTTTCCGGGTACCGCAGGGTGGCATAATAACGCGATGGCTCCACATTTAATTTGAACGAAAATTCCGTACGCTCATCAAGCAATTTCTCCCGCGTCAGTTTATACAGATATCGGACATAATCCGCATTGATTCGTAAATGCGTGATATCGATATGACCGCCCTGGCACGTATAGACAATGCCGTTGTTTTCAAAGAAAGGACTGCCATAAGAATGCGTTCCCAGTTTCTTGAGTTCCAGGAAATTTGTTCCCGGGGTGGATGTGGCATAACTGCCCAGGCGGGGTCGCGGCTCCGCCCCCGGCGTACAGCCCTGAAAAAACATCGTGCCCGCCGCAATCATCACCCCTGCGAGAAGTCCTCTGATTTGTGTCTGCCATCGAGTCATATTCACATCCGTATAAACAAGTTTAACAGATATCGCCTTATCCGGAAATAGTCTGTGCGGCCTCAGATGTCTATCGAACACACTGGATTCATCATACGGCAGGTCTGGATTTTTGCAATATCTTTCTTCCTCGAAAACAGCAAAGACTTCAGCCTCGGATTTGTGCCGGACACACCCGCCGAATCAGCATCGGCCACAACATCAGCACAATCACTGGCACCACAAAGGCCAGCACCCCGAACACCAGAATCGGCCTGCCCCAGTCCGCCGTGGTAATCGCCATGGAGATTGACCCGACCAGGAACTGATAAAAAACGATGAACGCCGACGCCGAACCGATATCCGTCTTAACCTGCTCCAGAATCAAATGATTGCTCAGCGGCCGGCTAAGCCCAAGACAAAACGAAATCCCCGCCATAAACACCGCAAAATAAAGATAATGCACAGACCCCAGCAGCAGCATCCCCAGTCCGCACGCCGCATAACCAAACAGCGACACCGTAATCAGCCGGACATCGGAAACATACCGCGTCAGCCGTGTACACGTAAACGCCCCCAGCATCGACACCATCGCGTTAAGGCCGAAAAACATACCGAACATCTGCTCCGACAGGCCGAAAATCGTGATATACACAATCGATGAAAACCCCAGATACCCAAAGAACGGCCCCGCCAGAAGCCCCATCGCATTATTGCAAAGCAGATAATTCGTATTCCCCAGCAGTTTCAGATACCGCCCCATTAACTTATAAAACGGCTCCGAAAGCGGCGACCGAAGCGTCTCGGCAAACACCAGCGTCAGCGACAGCGTCCCCATCGTCAGCACCCCCTGCACCACAAAGATCGCCCGCCAGTGTACATATTTCAGCAGCATCGCCCCAATCATCGGGGCCAGCATCGGTGTAATCGACAGGATAATACTGATATACGCCAGCACATGTTTTCGACGCTGGCCCTCGTAACGGTCCCGGCAAATCGCCATGCACATCGACCCCGGCGCCGCGGCGCTGGCCCCCTGCAGCATCCGAAATAAAATAAGCTGCCCGACATTGCCCGCCGCCGCACACAGCAAACTCGACAGCGTAAACAGCGACAACCCCGTCAGCAGCACCGGCCGACGCCCATACTTGTCCGAAATCGGTCCGCACAGCAGCAAACAGGCACTGAAGCTGATAAACCACATCACCATCGACAATCCGACCCGGCTCTGGGATACGCTCCACTGCTCCGCTATTAGCGGCATCGCCGCCAGATACATATCCGTGGACAACGCCGGAACCGCCGCAATCAGCCCCAGAAAACCCACCAGCCATGTCTCATTCAGCAGCTTTTTCATTGTGGTGTTTCTATCATTTTATGAGATTGCAGAGTCCGGCTGCGTTTCCAGAACTCACACAGTATCGCGGCAGTGAAAATACACACATACACGAACAGTGCTGTCGGCACCGCCGCACGCGGCCCGAAATTCTGAATTGCCAGCACGCTGCCAAGCCCCGCATTCTGCATCCCGATTTCAATACTCAGCGTCCGCCGCTGCGGAATACCAAGCTTGAACAACACCCCCAGCAGATAGCCGCCCGCCAGCCCCCCGACATTCAATAATACCACCACCAGCAAAATCAATGACGTCATCTCCGCAAGCCGGTCATGATTGGCCGCTACCACGACCGCACAGATAAAAATGATAAACGTCACCGAAACCGCCGGAAAGACATCCTTGACCGTCTCCGCAAACCGCCTGAAAAAACGCCGAAACAAAAATCCCGCCGCCAGCGGCACAATCACCGTCAAAACCAAATCGAAAAACATCTTCCAGAAACTCACCTCCAGCCGCGCCCCCACCAGCAGCTTGGTCAGCCCCGCCGTCATCAGCGGACACAGCAACGTCGATACCGACGTCAGCGCCACCGAATACGCCGTATCGGCCCCCGAGATATAGCAAATCACATTGCTGGACATCGCCCCCGGCGCACACCCGGCCAGAATCAGCCCCGCCGCCAGTTCATCAGGCAACTGAAACACCCGTGCAATCAGAAACGCCCCAAACGGCATAATCGTATATTGCGCCGCCGTCCCCAGCAGCACCAGCCACGGCTGCCGCACCACCGGAATAAAATCCGCCGGAGTCAGCACCGCCCCAATCCCAAACATCGTCAACGCAAAAAAATACAGATTGTATTTCTGTGCTCCGGCAAACACACCAGGCCAGAAATACGCCACCACCCCCGCCAGCACAATCCACACCCCAAACAGACGGCTATATCCTTGTAGGATTTGTCTATACACAACAACGACTTTCTAATATAACATCTTTCTATCCATTGCCTTACAACGAAAACAGGTAAAGCTTAGTCCCCTTTTCCAGAGAATGCAAACAAAAACCATCGCCCCCTTCCCAGCTTTTAAGGTTGACTCAAAATGTCTGATTTGATAGAATTTGATCCACTATTAAGGTATAAACATGCCCAAATAGATGCAGGTGTCAACAGGCACCTGAAAACACAAAAGAGAGGGTGATGTCACCAACATCACTTTTGATTATAGGCCGCGGGTGACCCTCGCGGCTTTTTTATTTGATAGTCCCCACAGGTATTAGCTCATCGCGGCCATGTAGAATAACATAACTCCGTGCATACACACGGCATAATAGTGGCCATTGGCCACCTCGCGGCTTTTTTCATTTTATTACCCATCGAAGCTCCCACCTATTTTCTTGACTTAGACTGCAAAATCTGCTATGGTTTGTCTAATATTATTGATATATAGTCTCACGATAGTTTGACTAAAGGAGAGGAGAAGTGATGAAAACCAACGTGTTTCTTAGTCTTGCCCTGTGTGCCGTCCTGGCAATTACGATGCCGGCGTCAGCCTCTGTCTTAGCCGTCTGGAATTTCGGCGACAGCAGTGCCTTTTACACCGAAAGCCCGGCCTATTACAACACCGTCTCCGCCCCGGCACTGTCCCTGCTCGGCTCCGGCCTTGACACCAACGGCAAAAATGGCATTGCCTACACCGACGCCGCCGGCATTTCGCACATCGCCGGCCAGGGCGCCGCATGGGACGACATCAACAAATCCGGCTCTGACAATGACGCCGCATTAACCATCACGCTCAACACAACAGGCTTCTCCGACCTGACCATCCGCTGGAATTACAAATCCGAACTGGCAACCAGCTTTGACTTCGCCTATCGCACCTCCGCCAATGGCAACTGGATGCAGGTCGCCGATAACCAGGCCATCACTCCCGGCTGGGCAAGTGATTCATGGTATTCCGTAACGCTCGACTTGTCCGCGTTGATTGCACTGGATAATCAATCCTACGTCCAGTTTCGGCTCGACGACCTCGTGGAAGGCCCCGGCAACGACAAGTTCGCCATCGACAATATCGAAATCACCAGCATTCCCGAACCGGCATCACTGTTGATTCTGGGTCTGGGCGGAATGGCTCTGAGAATGCGTAAAAAATAAAAATGAGGGTGATGTCACCATACATCACTTTTGTATATAAGCCGCGGGCAACCCCCGCGGCTTCTTTATTTTACAGTTCTCCCGTTGTGGCTATGCAGGATAACATAACCCCGTGCATACACGCGGCAGAACAGTGGCCATTGGCCATCTCGCGGCTTTTTTTATTTTATAGTCCCCCACATGTATTAACCCATCTCGTCGCGGTCTTTATTTTACAGCCCAGCGTAATTTTGCCGACGCACTGCGCGGATTGGATGCAATCTCTTCACGCGACGGCGTAATCACTTCTTTAGCCGTCGCCGAATAGACTCCGTCACGTACCCCATCGACAAACGCATGTTTGACCAGCCGGTCCTCACCGCTGTGAAAACTCAGTATCCCAATCCGTCCACCCGGCTTCAGACAATACGGCGCCACACGCAGCAATTCCCTCAGCGTCCCCTGTTCATCATTAACCAGTATCCGCAGCGCCTGAAACGTCAGTGCCGCCGGGTGCAGCAGCCCCGGATTCTGCCGCCGCTTCCAGTCTTGCATCGTGATGCCCTTGACATCGAAAATCAGCGCGACAAGCTGCCCCGTCTCGACAAATTTCTCAGTCGCCCGCCGCTGGACCACCTGCCGCGCAATCGTCTGGCAGTCCGGCTCGTCGGCCAGCTCCCACAACGCCTCGGCCAGTTCCTTCTCCGGCAGCGTATTGAGCAAATCCGCTGCCGTCCGCTGCCGCCGGTCATCCATCCGCATATCCAGCGGCCCGGCATGTTTATAACTCATCCCCCGGCCGGGATTATCAATCTGCATACTCGACATCCCCAGGTCGGCAAAAATAATATCAAACCCCTCCAGTCCCTCTTTATTCATCACATTGGCAATACCCGCAAAATTGCTCCGATACAGGCTCATCGGTGTCCCCAGCTCCTCCAGCCGTTTGCGGGTCCGCTCCAGCTCGGCCCCATCCACATCAAATCCGACCAGCCTGCCCGCCGGCCCGATCCGCCGTATAAATTCCGCCGCATGGCCGCCATACCCCAGCGTGCAATCCGCCACCACCTCCCCCGCCGCAGGCTTGAGCATCTCCATCACCTCGCTAACCAAAATCGGGATATGTGTCCCCGCCGGCGTCTTGCCCTTGGCCCGAAGATGTTCCAGCAGCTCCGGATGCGCATCGATGGCGTGCTCCTTGTATTTTTCCGCAAAACACTTCGGATGCGTCCCGCCGTAGCGTTTCCGCCGCCGCGGTTTGTCCTGCCCGGATGACTCTGCCATATCCATCGTGGTCCTGTCTTTCCTGTTTACTGATCGATGAAAGCAGCCTCAGGCTGCTTTATGACAAAATCATACCCGCTGGACGGCTATTTTGAAATTCTGTTTTTAAAAATTTGTTCCGTCCAGCCCCATGACGGGGTCACGCCCTGCCAAAAGCCGCACACCCTCCTTCAAAACAGAAATATCAGGTTATTTCGTCTGTGCGATTGCATAGTTCAACATCACCGCCCCCGGCTGTTCGGGAATTTCCACCCCCAGTCCTTATTCCATCAATTGTGCACCCCTTTTACTCATTCAACTTTGCGATATTCGATCACGACCGAGCCGGGACAAGTGTCGATGTTCACTTTCAATTGGCGCAGGTCCGACCCTTTGATCTTCCTCGGCTGCGATGGAGTATAATCATAAGACTCGGTTACAAGGTAGTCTGCCTTTTCGTCAATCTCACGAAGACACGCTGCATAACCCACATACGGTGATTCGTGCCGGCGAAAAGCAAAAATGACCCCATCGCCTGCATCCGCACGATGATATTGATAGACACACCATTCACGGGCACTAACCGACGGTACGTACAGAGGATAGAAATTCCCCAGAAGGTACTTTCTGAGCCGTTTGCCTTCAGCGATGCCCTGCTTGAGCAGTTCCCGCGGATAGCCCTTCGGACGGATATCCTCGCAGAACGCGATGCCGCCATTGAACCCGCTGCGGAAATGGTAGGGGCCGGCGCCCATTTGCCCGCTAAGACTGAACGGCACATACCGGTTCAGTCCTGCCGTCATCTCCTGATTCTGGATAGCCGCCAGATCGAAGTTTTTCGCAAACAGCGGGCCGATGGTATCGTCCGTCCGCCACAGGGCAACCGACCGGGCGCAGGTCTCCAGATCAATGCGGGTGCCTCCGCTGGCACAGTTATCGATCACCAACTGCGGATACTCCGCACGAATCTCATCCCACATCTGGTAAAGCCCCTCCACGTAACGAATCTCCGCCATACCGACGCGGTCGGGTTGCTCGCCGTTGCGCATCTGCCAGAACGGGAGCGGATCAATATTGAAGTCGATACGCAGACAATTCATCTCGTATTCGCGGATGGCGGTCTTGAGATAGCGGGTCATGTAGTCGCGGGCGGCAGGCAGGCCAAGGTCAAACAGGCCGCCGTTCTTGCCGCCAATCACCCATTCCGGATGCTCGAGGGCAATCGCCGTTCCCTGAGAAACCCGTTCAGGTTCAAACCATAACAGAAAATCCAGCCCTGTCTCGTGCACCGCACGGCACAGCGGTTTCAGCCCCTGCGGAAAACGATCCTGTGCTTCAACCCGGTCGAGCGGAAAACCATAATGGCCGGCACCGCCGGGAAACCCATCCCGAATCCAATAGGCATCCAGCCAGTATGTCTCGAAGCCCAGCCCACGCATCGATTCAAGATGAGAAAGACAGCTCGCCTCGCTCGTTGTATTCATTTCATAAAATGAGGTGCTCAAATGCGCCATGGTTGGAAATTCCGGCTGGCCGTTGCGTTGCGGCACGATGTGTGCCAGCATGGTCC
>JBDKVE010000111.1:0-7894 GCA_039679345.1 Anaerohalosphaeraceae bacterium | reverse complement strand
GATGAAGTGCTGCAGGTCAAAAGCGAGGATTATAAGGGGATTATTGTCTGTCCCTGGCCGCACGAGGGACGGTATGAAAAACGGATTACGACGGCCCAGCGGCTGGATACGGGGCAATCCATCAGCTGGTCGGACCTGAATATTCATTTTGTCCGGGACCATGGATTTTTTGAAGGCAGAGGTGCATTTTTCCGGATTGAGCCGGAGGAGTTAATCAAAGTGATTTTCAATGGGTAAATCGCTTGACCGTGTGCGAAATCCCCTGTAAAAATAGAACTTGAAAAGGTGACAAACTGGAACCCTTATATAAGAATCAGGAGTAAGCCATGAAAAAGTACAAATGTATGCTGTGCGGCTATATCTATGACCCCGCCAAGGGCGATCCGGATAACGGTGTGGATCCGGGAACGGCCTTTGAAGATATTCCGGACGGCTGGGTGTGCCCGGATTGCGGGGCGGGCAAAGAGGAATTTGAAGCCATATAAGCGGGTTAATAACCCTCGGTTTATCCCGAGGGTTTTTTTGTGGGCGGAATTATGAAACGAGTCGAAGCGACAGCGGAAAAACAGGAAATCTTGTGTGCAGAGATGCCGGCCGGGCCGGTGTCGCTGGTGGTGTTTGGGGCCAGCGGTGATCTAGCTTGCCGCAAACTGTATCCGAGCCTGTATGAGCTGTATCGGCGGGAGCTGATGCCTTCAGGATTTTATGTGCTGGGCTGCGGGCGAAGCGAATTGTCGGATGACCGATTTCGGGATATGGTGGAGGAGTCGCTCGAAAATGCGGGGATTGAAAACACGCAGGATTTTCACGATTTTCTTGGCCGGTTTTATTATGAATCCGGCCATTATGATGATATTGCATTTTATACCCGAGTTCGTGAGAAGTGTATTACGCTGGACAATCACTACAATCTGGACGGGTGTCGGATATTTTATTTATCGCTGCCGCCATTTCTTTATACGACGGTGACGGAAAAACTCCGTGAAGTACAGTTGGCCTGCCCTGCGGCAACAGGACGCATGCAGACGATTCGACTGATTGTGGAAAAACCGTTCGGAAATGATTTACGCACGGCCAAAGATCTCGATGATCATTTGCACCGGTGTTTTGATGAGTCGCAGATTTATCGCATTGACCATTATCTGGGTAAGGAAACCATTCAGAACCTGATGGTGTTCCGGTTTGCCAATAGTATTTTCGAGCCGCTGTGGAACCGCAATTTTATTGACCATGTGCAAATCACCATTGCCGAAAGTGTCGGCGTTGAGCACCGGGCGGGTTATTATGATCAAAGCGGGGCGCTGCGGGATATGTTTCAGAATCACCTGCTGCAGATGGCGGCGCTGGTGGCGATGGAGCCTCCGGCGGCATTTGATGCCGACTCGGTGCGGGATGAAAAAGCCAAGCTGCTGCGGAGCATTCGGCCGTTTACGCCCGAGCGAATTGCTCAGGATGTCGTTGCCGGGCAATATGGTGTTGGAGGACAGCAATATCATGGCTATCGTGAAGAAGCAGGGGTGGATCCTGCTTCGCAAACCGAGACTTTTGTTGCAGCGAAACTGACGGTCGATAACTGGCGATGGAAAGATGTGCCGTTTTATCTGCGGACGGGCAAGCGGCTAGCGCGGAAACTGACGGAAATTGTTATTGTATTCAAGCAGATTCCGCATTCGATGTTTGCCAATGCCGGGCTGGATGAGTTTGAGCCGAACCGTTTGCGTTTCCAGATACAGCCGGACGAGGGGATTTACTTGAGTCTGCAGGCCAAGCGGCCTGGGTCCAAGTTATGTATGAGCGGGCTGAAGCTGGCGGTGGATTATCAAAAACTGTTTGAGATGAAGATGCCGGAGGCTTACCAGCGGCTGCTTTTGGATTGTATGACGGGGGACCAGATGCTGTTTACCCGGCAGGACAGTATCATGTTTTCGTGGCAGTTAATACAGCCGATATTTGATTATTGGGCGGAAAATCACAAAAACCTGTGTATTTATCCGGCGGGTGCATCGTGTGTTCAATGTGCTGAGGATATGATGAACAAAGAAGGTCGGAAATGGACTGTATTGTAGGCCGTGTCATAAGTTCTTTTTTTCACAACAGTTATTAAAAGAATAACCGTATCTATATTGTAGCCTTCTAAATTATACATGCCTGAAGACGTCATCCAAGATTAAAATTATTGTGAAAATCAAGGCAATAAAACTTGCTTTTGTAAGCATTAACTCTATAATTATGCCAAGAATGTTCTTTGTTGTTCTGTTTTTGTGAAAAAGACACCAAAAATTAGCCAAATGAGAGATTATTTGGGCAGGGCCTGACAATGGTAATGAATAGAAAATGTATCATTCGGCTTTCGCGGTATAAGAACGCACTGAAAAGACTGAAATCTTTGGGATTTGTCAAGGTGTTTTCGGGAAATCTCGCGGATGCGGCTGGGGTGACCTCTTCCCAGGTCCGCAAGGATTTTTCCTTATTTGCGATCACCGGCAATCGCCGGGGTGGTTACCGTGTAGATGAGCTAATCGAGAGAATCAGTCATATTCTCGGTAAAAACGAACTGCAAAAGGTGGTCATTGTCGGGATGGGCAATATCGGCAAGGCACTGATGCGGTATCGTGGTTTTGAAGCCGGCGGGATCAAGGTGTTAGCGGGATTTGATATCGACCCGGCCAAATATAACAAACTGGCCGAGATTCCAATTTTACCGTTGGAAGATTTTCGTGAGTTTGTTCAGTCGCAGGGGGTTCGAATTGCGATTTTGGCTGTCCCGGATGTGTCTGCTCACCATGTGTCGGAAATCATTATTTCGGCGGGAATCAAGGGGATATTGAACTTTGCTCCGATTCAGCTTCGCGGGGCAGAAAATGTGGTTGTCAGCAGTATTAATCTTGAAGTCGAGCTGGAAAATCTGATTTATTTTGTGAATGCGGGCGCAAAAGCGGAACCTGAAATCGAGGCATGAAAACCTATCGGTTGAAAACCCGGATTCTGCTGGCTTTTTTAGCGATTATTTTTGTTCTTGGAGTCAGCATTTTCGCCCTGGGCTTTTACGTGATAAAAGAGGATATTTATGCACGTGCAAAGCGTCAGGTGGGACATTATCTCGAAAGTGCAAGAACGGTGTACAGCTCGGAAATCGAGCGTATTGGGAATGCCCTTGAATTAGTTGATCTGAACAGCGACCTGGCGGTTTTGCAGCGTAAGATCAACCTCGATTATTTATATCGGGTTGATATTGAACAGGGTAAAACAGGAGAGAGCGAAATTGTTCGTGCCTGTATTGAGCAGGGCAAAGCGGTTGGGGGGACACGGATTATCGGGTGGGATGAAATCGCCCGGATGAACCAGGAGGTTCAGACACGGTGTCGAATTCCGATTCAGGAAACAGCCAAGGCTCGTCCCAGCAATTTGAAAGAGCTGGATTCGGCGATGGTTAAGGAATATGCCGTGCCGCTATTGAATGCGGAAGGCAGGATTGTCGGTGTTGTTTATGGTGGACGCGTGGCTAACCAGGATTATTATTTTGTGGATCGCATTCGCAGCCTTGTCTTTGGCCAGGAGATGTATGATAAGTGGCCTGTTGGGACAGTGACAGTTTTTCTGGATGATGTGCGGATTGCGACCAATGTGGTGGATGAACGTGGTCAGCGAGCGATCGGCACGCGCGTCAGCCATGAGGTCTATAAGCAGGTGGTTGAGAACGGCATCCAGTGGCATGACCGGGCGTTTGTGGTCAACCACTGGTATATGACCGCGTACGAACCGATCCGCAATATTCACGGGACGATTATCGGCATCCTGTATGTGGGTATTCTGGAAGCGCCGTTTAACGTCATGGCGGCCCGGGCACTGGCGGCATTTGTGGTGGTGATTGGGTTGACCTGTGTTTCGGCGGCGATGTTTGCCGTATGGCTGGCGGATTCGGTCAGCCGTCCGCTGACTCGCCTGCGGGATGCGACCCATAAGCTGGCGCATGGTGAGTTGGGGCACGAAGTGGAATCACAGGGAACGATTATTGAATTAGACGAATTAGCCGTATCGTTTAATGAGATGAGCCTCAAGCTGGAAGAGCGGGAAAAAAGTTTGAAAGTAACCAACGACAGGTTGGAAGATTTAAATAAGAGTTATCTGGATTTGCTGGGATTTGTGGCTCATGAATTGAAAGGGATTTTGTCGTCGGCGATGATGAATGCCTATTCGATTCGTGACGGCTTTTTAGGCATGATTAACTTCAAGCAGAAACGAGCCGTGGATTCGATTTGCCGCAATCTGGATTATCTGGCGGCGACGGTCAAGAAGTTTCTGAACCTGAGCCGTATTGAACGCGGCAACCTGGAAATCAACAGGACCGAGTTTGGTTTGTGGACGGATGTCTTTGAGCCGGCGGTTCAGACATTTACCAAGCAGATTACCGATCGCGGTATGACGCTGGTCTGCGAGATGGATCCGGCCATCCGAGTCAATGCGGACCAGGATTTGCTGCAGATAGTCGCCAACAATCTGATTAATAATGCTGCAAAGTATGGCATTGATAAAGGTAAAATCATTGTAAAAGCCCGACAGAATGGGTCATTGATTACCGTGGATGTCTATAATGATGGGCGTCCGATTACCGCCGACCAGGCGTCGATGCTGTTTAAGAAATTTTCGCGGTTGGACGTGCCGGAAAAGAAGCTGGTCAAAGGCAGCGGGCTGGGACTTTATATTACCCGGCAGATTGTCGAAAGCCACGGCGGGACAATCAGCGTGGAACCGAAAGAAAATGGGAATTCATTTATTTTTACTATAGAAAGGGGATAAATCGTGGTAACGCCAATGGATATTATCAAGCGTAAACGCGCTCAGGCGGTGGCTCGGATTATCAGTAAGGGATATCTGTCCACCAAGCGGGTGTATGTGGGTATGGCGACCTGTGAGATCGCGGCCGGATCCAAAGAGGTGATGGACGTATTTCGCCAGGCCATCGCCAATGGATTGACCGATGTGTATCTGAGTCAAAAAGGCTGTGCCGGCCGGTGCAATCTGGAGCCGACGGTGGAAGTGGTTGAAGAAGGCAAGATTCCGTATAAATACGGTAAAGTGACGCCGCAGCGAGCCAAAGACATCATCGAGAAGCATCTGAAAAAAGGTGAAGTGGTCCGGGAGTGGCTGATTTAAACCGGACTATCAGGAAATGCCCGTAAGGCAGAAAAAGAATAGGATCAGCCGGATGCTGGGGTGGTTAAAATGACCGGATTGGTCCTGATAGATGAGAATAGAAAGGAAAACAACTGTGCCCAAGATTCAGTTTAAGATTACACTGTGCGACGCTCCGAGCTGCATTCACAAGCAGTCCAAGCAGATTCGTCAGGCGCTGGATAAGGAACTGGAAAAACAAGGTCTGAAAGACAAAGTCAGCGTGCATTTGAGCGGCTGTCTCGGTATGTGCCCCAAAGGCCCCATTATGATTGTCAATCCGGGGTATGTGATGTATGGCAACGTAACCGAAGCCGATGTGACTGAAATCGTCGAATCGCATTTGAAGCATAATAAGCCGCTGGCTCGCCTGGTTATCGGGGAAGACCATCTGTATAACCGGTTTTTCCGTATTTTCGGCGATGTGGACTTTTTCGGCAAGCAGATGCGTATTGCACTTCGTAACTGTGGTATTATTGACCCTGAAAATATCGACGACTACTTGTCGTTGCGGGGCTATGAAGCCCTGGCCAAGGCGCTGACGGAGATGACACCTGAACAGGTCGTCGCCGAAGTCAAGAAAAGCGGTCTTCGCGGACGCGGCGGCGCCGGTTTCCCGACCGGGATGAAATGGGAATTTACGGCCAAGCAGCCGGGGCCTGAAAAATATGTGATCTGCAACGCCGATGAAGGCGACCCGGGCGCGTTTATGGACCGCAGTGCCATTGAAGGTGACCCGCATACGGTCATTGAAGGTATGGTCATCGGCGGCTATGCCACCGGTTCGAGCAAAGGTATCGTGTATATTCGCGCGGAATATCCGCTGGCCATCAAGCGGCTTGAAAAGGCGATTGTCGCGGCCCGCGAAAACGGCTTCCTCGGCAATAACATTTTAGGCTCGAATTTCTCCTATGATATTGAAATTCGTCTGGGCGCCGGTGCCTTTGTGTGCGGTGAAGAAACCGCGCTGATTCATTCGATTGAAGGTTCCCGCGGGATGCCTCGGCCTCGTCCGCCGTTCCCGGCGGTCAGCGGCCTGTTCGGCAAGCCGACACTGATTAACAACGTTGAAACCTGGGCCAATATCCCGGTGATTCTGCTCGACGGCGGCGCCTGGTTTTCCGGTGTTGGAACAGCCAGCAGCAAGGGGACCAAGGTCTTCGCGCTGGCCGGCAAAGTTCGCAATACCGGCCTTGTGGAAGTGCCGATGGGCACGACGCTGCGTGAAATCGTGTTTGATATCGGCGGCGGTATTCCCAATGATCGGAAATTCAAAGCCATTCAGACCGGCGGACCTTCCGGCGGATGTCTGCCTGACCAGTATCTGGATACCCCGATTGACTATGAATCTCTGGCCAAAGCCGGTTCTATTATGGGTTCCGGCGGTATGATTGTTATTGATGAAGATTCCTGTATGGTCAATCTGGCCCGGTTCTTTATCGAATTTACACAGGATGAATCCTGCGGCAAGTGTACTCCCTGCCGCGAAGGAACCAAGCGGATGCTGGAAATCCTGACCCGGATAACCGAAGGCAAGGGCCAGCCCGGCGATATTGAAAAACTGGAGCGGCTGGGGATGATGATTAAGAAATCGTCTCTGTGCGGTCTGGGACAGTCGGCCCCGAATCCGATTCTCAGCACCATTAAAAATTTCCGCGAGGAATATGAAGAACATATTCATCACAAGAAATGCCGTGCCGGCGTCTGTTCAGCCATGCTCAGCTACACGATTAATGACAAATGCGTCGGTTGCGGGGCGTGCAAGCGGGTTTGTCCGGTTGACGCCATTGAGGGAACACGGAAAGAAAAGCATCGGATTGATCAGAACAAGTGTATCAAGTGCGGTCAGTGTTATCAAACCTGTAAATTCAACGCGATTGCACGTGCCTAAAAGGATTATAAGCTATGGAAAAAATGATTACGATTTATATTAACGGCAAAGAGTATAAGGTAGAGCCGAACCAGACGATTATGCAGGCGGCAGACAAGCTGGGATTTCATATCCCGCGTCTGTGCTATCATCCCAAGCTGTCGATTGAGGGGGCCTGTCGCGTGTGTATTGTTGAAGTGGAAGGCGCAAGAAGTTACATTGCTTCATGTGCCTATCCGGTCAGTGATGGCATGAAAATCCATACCAACACCCAGGAGTTGCGTAAGGCGCGACGGGATATCGTGGAACTGCTGGTGGATAATCACCCGATGGATTGCCACACCTGCGAACGTGACGGCAACTGTGAATTGCAGCGGCTGGCGGCGTCCATGGGTATTCGCGCCCGTCATTTTGAAGGGGAACGCAAGCAGTATGGCGTGGATGTGTCCGGTCAGGCAATCATTCGCAATCCGGATAAATGTATTCTGTGCGGCCGCTGTGTCCGTATGTGTTCGGAAGTGCAGCAGGTGCATAACCTGACGCAGGCCCATCGCGGTTTCAATACCGTCGTGATGCCGGCCTACAACATGCCGATGGCGGAAAGCGTCTGTACCGCCTGCGGCCAGTGCATCAATGTCTGTCCAACGGCATCGTTCCTCGAGAAAAATTATACCCAGGAATTGTTTGAAAAGCTGAACGACCCGAACCTGATTAAGGTGGCGCAGTTTGCCCCATCGGTGCGTGCGGCGATTGGTGAGGCCTTTGGCATTGAAGCCGGGGCGAACATGGAAGGTCAGCTTGTCGCGGCGCTGCGTAAGCTGGGTTTTGATTATGTGTTTGATACACAATTTT
>JBDKVE010000110.1:0-9131 GCA_039679345.1 Anaerohalosphaeraceae bacterium | reverse complement strand
GGTACGGGTAAAAATACATTGCAGCCCAGTGGTGGCAATGTAGCATTCGCAGATGGTCACGTGGTCTGGAGAGTTTATCCGACCGAATTGAAATACAGAGTGGAATGGGGCCAGTGCTTCTTCTGGTAATCGACACAGGATTTAAAATATATAAAGCTCCGGTATTTGTTTGGATACCGGAGCTTTTTTTGTTGGTTTTAAAATACTGGTTTATTTTTGTCCGTAATAGGCATTTTTGCCGTGTTTTCGGAGATAATGCTTATCTAGTAATATCTGGCTGATGCCGGTCAGGGTAGGATTGATGGCCAGGGTTTCGAGGGCCATGGCTGCGACCTGTTCAAGGACGACGGCGTTTTCGACGGACTTGTCGGCATTTTTGCCCCAGGTGAATGGGCCGTGGCCGGCGACGAGTACGGCCGGGATGCTCATGGGATCAATGCCGGCAAACCGGCGGACGATGACTTTACCGGTATTGAGTTCGTAGTCGCCTTCGATTTGGGCTTTGGTCAGGACATCTGTGACGGGGACCGGGCCGTAAAAATGGTCAGCATGGGTGGTGCCCAAGGCCGGGATTTCATGGCAGGACTGGGCCCATGCGGTTGCCTTGGGGGAGTGGGTATGAGTGATGCCTCCGACTTCGGCAAACTGGCGATACAGTTCCAGATGGGTTGGGGTGTCCGAGGAGGGACGGAGATTGCCTTCGATGACCTTGCCGTTTAAATCCAGTACCACAATTTTGTCCGGGGTCAGTTCGTCATAATCGACACCGCTGGGCTTGATGGCAACGACGCCTTGTTTGCGGTCGATCTGGCTGACATTGCCCCAGGTGAAGATGACCAGCTTGTGTTCGACGAGGGCCAGGTTGGCCCGGCAGACCTGTTCTTTGAGTTGTGCGTACATATTAATCCTGAAACCACAGATTTCACAGATTATGCAGATTTCACAAATGAATATGATCTGCGCAATCTGTGGTTACTGTTTTTATTACATATTAGCTTTTTCTTTGATGGCCAGCAGGTCTTTCATGACGCCGGAGATATCAAGTTTGGCGCCCTTGATGCCGAGGCTATCGTGCAGTTTCTTGTATTGAGCATAAAGCTGCTGATAGACGGCGACGGCTTTCTTGTTGGGCTTGAAGGTCCTGGGCTTGATACCACACATGGCCTTCTGAGCGGCGGCAAAAGACTTATGGGCTTTGCCGACAACGGCGGCAGCAATGGCCGAACCGAGGGCACAAGTCTGAGCGGAACGGGAGACCTTCATCTCGCGGCCGGTGACGTCGGCGTAAATCTGCATCAGCATCGGATTCTTTTCGGCGATGCCGCCGCAGTTGACAATTTGTTTAATCTTAACGCCGTATTCTTCAAAGCGATTGATAATGGTCAATGCACCGAAGGCCGTCGCCTCAATTAGTGCCCGATAGATTTCTTCGGGGCGTGTGTGGAGGGTCTGGCCAACCAGCAGGCCGGTGAGCCGCTGGTCCACGAGGATGGTACGGTTGCCGTTGTTCCAATCGAGTGCCAGCAGGCCGGATTGGCCGGGTTTGAGTTTGGCTGCTTTATTGGTCAGTTCGACATGTGAGCCGGCCTTTTCTCCGCCGGGTTGGATATAATTCACATACCAGTTAAAGATATCGCCCACTGCCGACTGGCCCGCTTCCAGGCCCCAGTATCCCGGCAGAATCGAGCCATCGACGATGCCGCAGATGCCCGGGATGTCTTTGAGTTTCTTAGTGCTGTCGGAGATGGCCATATCACAGGTGCTGGTGCCGATGATTTTGACCAGTGTTCCGGGCTGAATGCCGGAACCGACGCCGCCCAGGTGGGCATCGAAGGCGCCGATAGCCACTGGGATACCCGCGGGCAAGCCGAGCTTTTTAGCCCATGCGGCGGTCAATCCGCCGGCGGTGGTATCGATGGCATAGGTGGTATTGGGCAGAGAATCCCGCACACGGCCGAGTTTGGGATCGAGAGCCATCAGGAATTTCTTATCCGGATAACCACCCCAGGCGTCGCTGAACATGGCCTTATGGCCGGCGGCACAGCGGCAGCGTTTCAGTTGACTCGGATGGTCGGTGCCGGTCAGCACGCCGGGAATCCAGTCGGCATGTTCCACCCAGGTATAGGCGGCATCGAAGACCTTCTTATCGACCTTGAGGCAGTGCCAGATTTTGCTGAAGAACCATTCCGAGGAATAGATTCCACCGCATTTGGCCAAATACTGCGGGCGCATCTTGCGGGCAACTTCAGTGATTTTGGCGGCTTCGGCGTATCCTGTATGATCCTTCCACAGCCAGACGGCCGCATTGGGATTATTTTTAAATTTGGGCAGCATCGCCAGCGGGGTACCATTGGCATCGACCGGAATAGGGGTCGAGCCGGTGGTGTCCACGCCAATCCCCACGACTTTGTCGGCGGAAAATCTCTTGTCGGCTTTTTTGGCCTGAGTCAGAGCCTGTTTAATAGTGATTTCCAGGCCCTTGAGATAATCGGCCGGGTTCTGGCGGGCGACGTTATGATCGGACTTGCTGAGAATAATCCCAGCCTGGCCGGTCTGGTACCCCCAGACCGATGCGGCCAGATCTTTCCCGTTGGCGGTATCGACAATCAGGCACCGCACGGAATTGGTGCCGTAATCTAAACCTATTGCGTAAGGCATATTGAACCTCGATAAAGTTATTAGTTATTAGTTATTAGTTATGAGTTATTAGTTATTAGTTATTAGTGATTAGTTATTAGTTATTAGAGATACAAAAGAAAAGGCGGGCTGAGCGGCCCGCCTTTTTTACAATTTGTTACTGAGCACCGCGATTCCAGAAGTAAGCATAAAACGCGATGATAATCCCGAGGATAATCACGCTATGCACGATATCCCAGCCATTCCAACTGGCGCGGGTTTCGGCTTTTTCCTGCGGGGTTGCACCATAATAAGTGTATTTAAGCTGCTGTGATGTGGGAGCCTTGCTCATCAGGCTGACGATGACCATCGTCAGCACACAGATAATGAACAGGATTTCGCAGACATACAGCCAATTGATGGTTTCGATGGAATAGAAGAGGCCATACTGCTGCTGAAGCTCAAGCAGTTTGGCGGCCTGTTCAGTTTCGGGCAACTTGCCCGCAGCGCTAATTTTGCCGCCGATAATCACATCCAGAGCCAGACGGAACATGCCGAGACTGAACCCCACAATCAGTCCCCATAATCCGGCGGCCGGTGTTGCCCGTTTCCAGAACACACCCACCGCGAATGCGGCAGCAATAGCAGGGGCAAGAAGTCCCTGAACATTCTGGAGATACTGGTACAGCACATCACTGAATTTTTTCATTACCGGAATCCAGAGGATCCCGAGAACGACAACCGTCGCAGTTGCAATACGTCCAATCACGACCAGGTGACCTTCGCTGGCTTTGGGATGAATCTTCTTGTAGAAATCGCCAACGAACAGGGCCGCCGATGAATTGAACAGCGAGGCCAGCGAACTCATCAGGGCAGCCAACAGACCGCACACCACGACGCCCTTAAAGCCGATGGGCAATAACTGGGCAACGAGTGTTGAGAAAGCCTTGTCCGCATCCGGCTGTCCGGCGGAATTCAGCGGCATATCCAACAGACCCTTCTGACTCAATGCAAATGCAATCATGCCGGGCACGAGGAAGATAAACACCGGCAGCAGTTTGAAATAACCGGCCAGAATGGAACCGCGACGGGCATGCATCTGGTTTTTGCCGGACAAGACACGCTGGACAATGTATTGGTCCGTGCACCAGTACCAGAAACCGATAATCATTGAGCCAAACAGCACACCCAGCCAGGGAAATTGCTTATCGCTGAGCGGACGAACCAGTTGGCACTTGGCACCGCAGATTTTTTCCACTTCGCTCCAGCCGCCAACGGCCTTCAAACCCAAAAACAGAATCAGGATTGAGCCAATCAACAGCACCGGGGTTTGCAGGACGGAGGTATACATGATCGCTCTCATGCCGCCGGCAATGGTGTAGATACCGGTGATGACCACCAGGCCGATAGCACTGACCCAGAACATATTCATTCCACCAATGAGGGGAACGCCGGCAGGAACCTCATCGATTCCAAATACCGTACCGAACACCACCCCGCCGGAATAGACGGTGACAGCGACCTTGGTCAGGACATAGCTGACCAGTGAGATAATCGACAGAATCGACCGCGAGCCGGCCGAGAAACGATGCTCCAGAAACTCCGGCATGGTGAAGACTTTGATACGGTCATAAAACGGCACAAACACCCAGCCCAGCACCAGGATGAGCCATGCGTGCATTTCCCAGTGGGCCATGGCCATACCGCTGACAAAACCCGCGCCGGCCAGACCGACCAGGTGTTCGGAGCCGATATTGGAGGCGAAAATCGAGGAGCCGATTTCAATCCAACTGGCGCTTTTTCCGGCAAGGAAGTAGTCTGCCGAAGACTCTTCTTTTTTCATCATCGACCAAACCACGACGATAATCATCCCGATGAAAAATGCGGCCAGCACAACCGTGTCCAGCATGTGCCAGGGCACACCTGCGGCCAGTAAATTTGCGGTCAAGACATTCATGCTTTTATCCTTTCCTATTCACCATGCAATCCAATTGATTAGCGGGTGTAGAACTTATGAACAGTTTTGGTCTTGTACAGTTCGCCCGGGCGCAGTGTCGTGGTGGGGAAGTGCGGCTTGTTGGGGCTGTCGGGGAAATGCTGGGTTTCGAGACACATACCCCAGCGCTGTTTATAGACCACGCCGCCCTTGCCGGTGAGGGTGCCGTCGAGGAAGTTGCCCGAATAGAACTGAACGCCGGGTTCTTCGGTCCAGACTTCCATCACGCGGCCGCTCGTCGGTTCATACACGGTTGCCGCCAGAGACATCTCGCCGCCTTTTTTGTCGAGGACCCAGTTATGGTCATAGCCGCCGCCGAATTTGATCTGTTCATCGGTTTCATTGACGCGGGCGCCGATGGCAAACGGCTTGGTAAAGTCCATGGGGGTGCCTTTGACCGGACGCAGTTCGCCGGTGGGAATCAGACCGCTGTCAACGGGGGTGAACCTGTCGGCTTTGAGCGTCAGGACGTGACCCAGAATGCTGTCTTTGGCGTTGCCGGTCAGGTTATAATAATTGTGATTGGTCAGGTTGCAGACCGTCGCTTTGTCGGTCATCGCCTTGTATTCAATCGTCATTTCGTTGTTGTTGGTCAGCGTATAAATCACATTGACGATCAGGTTGCCTGGATAGCCTTCTTCCATATCCTTGCTCAGATAGGCCAGCTTGAGACCGACGGCACAATCGGTCTTGAAGCCTTCGGCGGTCCAGATGACCTTATCGAATCCCTTGATGCCGCCATGCAGGGCGTTTTCGCCGTTATTGATCGGCAGGGTGTAGCCTTTGCCGTCAAGGGTGAATTTGCCTTTGCCGATACGGTTGCCGTAGCGGCCAATCAGGGCACCGAAGTAAGGTGTTTCCTTGACATAGGCGGCGACATTGTCATAGCCCAGCAGGATGTCTTCCATCTTGCCGTTTTTGTCCGGCACAACCAGCGAGGTCATGATTCCGCCGTAGTTGGTGATCGACGCCTTTAATCCATTGGCGTTGGTCAGCACATACAGGTCCACATTCTGTCCATCCACTTGTCCAAACGGTTTCTTCTCGATCATAACCTGTCCTTTCTGGCCGGTCATACAAGGCGGAAGCGAGCAGGAACACAGCGTCAAGACAACTCCCGCGCATACAGCCGATACCAATACATTTCGTTTCATACGTGCAACCTCCTGTTCACTAAATCCATCATTATGTTAACATTGCATTACAATTACAGCGACTGACGAACCAGCAGTCGTACGGGGTTGGCAATTTTATCCTTGCGGCCCGACAACACCAGTTCGGCGGCGCTGATTCCCATCTGACGAAAATCGGTCGATATCGTGGTAATGCCGCCTTCGAGAATCTCTTTGAGCGGCGTATCGTTATAGGAAATGACCCCGACATCCTGCCCGACCTTAAGACCTTTCTGATGACACTGCTTGATTAATTCCACCAACAAGACATCCGCGATGATGATATAGGCGACCCCGGCCTGCGGCGGAGCCTGCGTGATGGACTGGATAATGGATCCCTTGATGCCGAAATCACTGCAAAACCGCTCAAAACCGTGCATAATGTCTTTGGGGTGGATATTCGGCTCCGGGTACAGCAGGATCAGTTTTTTATACTTGCGGATCAGGTCGGCGCGGCTTTTGAGGGATTGATAGACGTCGTTTTCAAAGTCCTGCACAACGCCGGGATAGGTGCCGTTGACATAGCCGGGCTGGTCCAGTATCAGCAGTTTGTCCGGGTCCATCGCCTCCATCGCCTCGGCCACCTCCGGGTGATAAAACGGCATGATGACATAGTTATTATAGCGGCCAACATTATCAAGAATCAGGGTCTTGAAGACTTCAATATTATAGTGATGAAAAAATAAATCGATAACGGCCTTGTGAGCCAGGCGGTGCTTGAAGGAGTTGTAGAGGTCGTCCTTGAACAGGTTCAGCTCGTCAAACAGCAGGAAAATCCGCCGGGTGTGGTCGATGGATTCGCTGGCGACATGAAAGCCTTTGTACGGGGTGGACTGGATGATGCCGCGGCGTTTCAATTCGTCGTAGGCCTTGGCAACCGTGGCACAGGAAATATGTAATTCCTTGCTGAGTTGTTTGATGGAGGGGAGAATGCTTCCGCGAATCAAATGTTTGGCCGCAATGGCATCCGTCAGACTCTGGATGATCTGCTCATATTTGGGCAGATTGGATTTCGTGTTGAGTTTAATTTTATACTGCACCATCGATTTTGTAATCCCGTTCCTTGTCCCGGTTGATGCACACTGCTGCAAAAACCGGCCTCTCTATTTCCAGTATAGCGTAGTATAGTATAAGCACCCTGTCAGTTCGTCAAGATTAAAACCCGAATATCTTGTTTTTCTTGCAGCCCGGCCGGGTCGTCGACTCATTCAACCTGATTTGTTACTATACCATAAAGAAACGGATATGCCATATTTAAGCGGGAGTTTTTCGGGTAATCACAACCCGGTCATTTTTGGACAGGTCTTTTTCCACCCGGACCGGCCCAAACTGGCCCGTCGATTCCACCATCTCCCGCAGTGCCGGGCCCTGGGCATAACCGATTTCCATCATGAGGGCACCGTCAGGGGTAAGTAAATCGCCGGCCTGATTCAGAATCCGCCGATAGACATCCAGCCCATCGACCCCGCCATAGAGTGCCCGGCGAGGTTCGTAATCCCGGACATTCGGCTCGAGCTTGGCAAATTCGGCCTCGCTGACATACGGCGGATTCGAGACAATCAGGTCGAATTTGGATTCGATACCTTCGATAATTGGGGCAAATAAATCGCCGCAATAAAACCGGGTTTTGTCCATTACTTTTAATCCGGCCGCATTCTCCGCCGCCACCGCCAGAGCCTTATCGCAGATATCGGTGGCCGTGACAAGGCAATCTTTGTAGTTTTTGGCGATGGCGATGGCGATGCAGCCCGAGCCGGTGCATAAATCCAGCACCTGCTGGATGCCGCTGCGTTTGCGTAAAAACTCAATCGCCCGCTCCACCAGCATCTCTGTTTCGGGCCGGGGAATGAGACAGTCGGAGGTGATTTTGAACGACAGCGAATAGAATTCACACCGGCAGATGAGATAGGCCAGCGGCTCGTGATTGCCGCAGCGTTTGACCATGCCGCGGAGGATGTCGAGTTTGTCCGGCTCGACCACCCGGTCGAATAAGGTATATAATTCGATGCGCGACAGACCCAGCACATGGGAAAGCAGCAGCTCGCCTGACAGCCGGGGGCTATCGACGCATTTCTGCGTAAAAAACTCGGTTATCCAGTTTAACAGCTTCTGTATTGTCCATCGTTCCATAAAAGCCTTCATTTGAGGATAGATACCCAAAGGGTATGATTATTCCGCGGCGGCCACGGGCCGCTTTTATGCCGCGCGTATTCACGGGGTCAAGTTACCCGACATAGTCGCGGCGATAAAGCTGTGCTGGACGCTGGCGGCTGAAAGCTCTTTAGCCGCACCGAAACGGAATATTACAAGTCAGACCAGTAAAAATGGACATTATAGAAGCCAAACCGTTATGGGCAATCAATTTCTCTGTGCTTTTCACGCAAAAGCCGTTTCCTGTGGCCGGCATTTGCCGGGGTTCTGATTCTGCTGAATATATCCGAGGGGGGAGAGAGTTCATAGTTCGGAGAAAATTTGAAATTGTTATTCTGCGTTATTTCACCATGAAGGTCATGAAGAATAGGAAGACTAATTAAAAGGACAACTATTTTCTTCATGCCCTTCCGTTCTTCATGGTGATGCTTGTTTTATTAAATTAAAAATTGTAAATTGTAAATAGGTTTTGTTTTTTGCCACAGATTCCACAGGTTATCATTAATCGTCAATCGACAAAAGATAAACTCGAAAAAAACATTGCGGTTTATTTAGGAACAAAAAATGGTAGCCTTTGATCCATTAACTGAAACAAAGCTTAACTTAAATATTTTAACTCTTTCCAAAAGCGGGCAGCCCAACAAGAATGCCCGAAATTTTTAATGACACATTCGCTCAAGAAACACCCGGCTTGTATCAACCTTTCAAACCGAGCTTGTAAATCTGATTTGCTGTCTTCCAGGCAATTTGCTCGCGCTCCTCTGCTGACAGCCGAGCCTCAATGGCGGTTCTGAGGTTGTCCATTGTCGAATGATTCGACGACATGGCGCTGAGGTCGCTGCCGTACATGATCCGTTGCGCGCCGATAATGGAGATCGCCTTACGCAGGTGCTCCGCCGAGGTGTCGGTCATGTCGAAGTAGACGTTGGCGTTGCGCATCGCCACAGACAGGCAGGCATCGAAGGACGCCTGGATGCTCCGCCCCATCTTCGTGAGGACGATTGGCACCGTAGGGAAATTCGCTGCCAGCTCGTCCACCCAGATAGGAGAATAGACGTAGTAGTGCACGCCTTTCCAGCCCGTGTATCCGGTCGGGAACATGACAGGCAGGTCGCCCCGCGCCTTGAGCACTTCCATGATCGGCGCCATGTCGCGGGCGATTTTAGCCGGATGAATTTCAGTCGTAATCGGCACGA
>JBDKVE010000109.1:0-6266 GCA_039679345.1 Anaerohalosphaeraceae bacterium | reverse complement strand
GGATGTACCGTTGGTCAATGACGCCCTGCTGATGTTCCTGAATCTGGATGTGGAAATGACCTTTGGTATCATCCAGCAGTTCGTTGAGTCGAAACAGAAACCGCCTGAACCTACGGAAGTATATATTGAGGTGGTCGATTTGAATCATTATGATCAGTTATTAGAGACTCCGGAGTGTGTCAGCGTATGAAGAAAGATTGCCACAAACAGCTCATCGAGCTATTGAAAGAACTGCATCTGCCGATGTTCAGAGAATATTATCAGGAGTTTGCTCAAAAGGCAATCCGGGATGAGCTTGGGTATGAAGATTATCTCTGTGAACTGGCGGTGCGTGAATGTGAAGTTCGTCGGGCCAATAAGATCGCTCGATTGGTCAAGGCATCCAAGCTGCCGTTGGAGAAGACCCTGCAAACCTTCGATCTGAAACGGCTTCCCGTAAAGCTTCGCAGACAACTGGAAGTCCTTCTGGATGGAACGTTTGTCAGTCGGCGGGAAAACATCCTTGCCTTCGGCAAACCCGGCAGCGGCAAGACCCATCTGCTCTGTGCGGTCTGTCATGAACTGGCTCGACAGGGAAAACGGGTGTATTTTGCCACCTGCGATCTGATGGTGCAGGAGTTATTACGAGCCAAACAGGAATTAAAGCTGGACAAATGGCTTAAAAAACTCTCGCAGTATGAAACGCTGATGATTGATGACTTTGGCTATGTCAAGCAGAACCGTGAAGAAATGGAGGTGCTGTTTACCCTGTTGGCCTATCGGTATGAGCGAGGCAGCGTTTTAATTACCAGCAATCTGCCATTCAGTAAATGGGAACAGATATTTAAAGACCCGATGACCACTGCCGCCGCGATAGATCGACTGGTACATCACAGTGTGATCTTGGAGTTGAATGTGCCCAGTTATCGAGCAGAGGAAGCACAGAAACGAAAAACAGTGGATATATAGCATCCGGAATCCTGCCCCCATGGGGGCACCCCTCAGGAACAACATGTTATGGCATAACGCTTATTATGAAAGGGAAGAAATAATTGTCGTTGAAGGGAAATTATAATTGACGTCAGACAAAATGGATTGAAAATTCCCTTAATGGTATCAAATGATGATGATAAGTCTATCATTAATTCTTCATTTTCTATCTTGCATCAGCTATAGCTGTGGTATAATAAATATTGTGTGAAAATACGGTTTTTATTTTTAGGAAGAAAAACAAATCGGCTTGATTTCGAGGTTGTTCTAATTTGGAACGGATTCTGCAAAAAAATAGTGCTAATACCACTCGTGTGGCTAACCTGCATCGCCAAGTCAGGAACGAGGCACTACCCTCGAACACTGGCGGTCAGATTGCTGACACGCAGCATTTATCGATAGAAATACATCACTCGTTTGAGAATCTTGAGCCGTTTCGTTCCAATTGGGATACTTTGATCGAAGAAACTTCTGATAGCATTTTTCAAAGCTATGATTGGTGTCGTATCTGGTGGAAGTACTATGGACAGGAGCGTAAAATGTTTATCTTTCTTTTCCGCCAAGAGGAGCAATTGGTGGGAATACTTCCTATGTTTGCTGAAAAAATCTGGCTGGGATCCATCTGGCTTAATACTTTAAAGATATTTAATTGTGATAATATGTATTCAGCCTCATATCCCGCAATTCGAGAAGTCTTTGTCAAAGATGCATTTAAGCTGGTCTTCAATTATTTCAAAAAAAATTATCATTGGGATATCATGGTCATGGATTCGGTGCCTGGAATCCTGGATTCTTTGGTGGAGAAATTACAGAATTCCATGGAATATATTTTGCCGAATAATTTCAAAATCAAAAGCAGTAAACCAAAAGACAGGACTTATTTTTTTCTGCCGGCTTCCTATGAGCAATATATTCAGTCTTTTAACAAAAAAAACAACATGAATTTCGAAGAAAAAACTGTATTCTGGATAAAGCCGCTGGCATGATTGATAGCCTTAACTCTCGAATGCTCCCTCTAGAACAGACCGCAGAGGGCTTTGAGACTTTTTATCGTGCTCATCAGAACCACTGGCAGAGGCAGAAACGAACTGGCCATTTTGGTGACTGGCCTAAATCCAGGGAGTTTCATGCAGAACTTGTTCAAACCATGGCTAAGCTGGGACGATTGCGGCTGTTAGAAGTACGATGTGGCAGCGAGCCAATTGGCTATAAATATGCCTACCGTTTTGGTAAAACACTGGTCGAATATCTGGATGCCCGGATAGATCAATCCAAATATGAACGTGCCAGTATAGGCAATTTAATTTTTCTTGAGCAGGTCAAATGGGCTTGTAAGGAAGGCGTTGAAGTCATCGACAGTCTCTCGGGTCGGTACGAGCACAAACTTTACATGGGGGGCAAATTGTTTCCTACACGAAAACTGATGATATATCGAAAAAGAAGTTGGATTCGTTTAAATCTTTTTGTACTGCTGGCCAAGCTGTTAAATTTAATCTATTATAAGATATGGTTTTGTAGGATTTGCCCGCGTTGGAATATTTCTCGTCGGCCGCTATGGAAATCTTGGATTCGCAGCCATATCTTCGCTCGTTGAAGATGTAATAGATCCCAATGATAGAATAATCTTTTCTTTTTGAACTATCCCAAAACAGATTGAAAAATGAGTATGAATGACAATAATATTGGACCCTGTCTCGGTCAGTGTGAGCAATTGAAGTCATGCTCTGCTCCTAAAAAAATAGGAAAGTTGGAAAAGTTTAAAAATCGCCTACGTGTTGGCTTTTCTAACCTGATTTGGCGGTTAAGAACAAAAGGGCTTTGGGTGACGGCTGGTTTTTCGTTTCGAAAGGTTCTGAAAATGGATCAATACTCGGCAGAACAAAGGAGCGAAGCATTGAAAAAGATGCCGCCGGTTGAAGACGTCTTGAATCTCAAGCCAGGCGAATGGGTTGAGGTAAAGTCCGAAGAACAGATTCGTGCCGCATTAGATTCAAATAATACCTATAAAGGCCTGCGGTTTATGGCCGGAATGAATAAACACTGCGGAAGACAATATCGTGTATTCAAACGGCTTGAGGTGATGTTGCTCGAAAGCACCGGCGAATATCGAAAAGTCAAAAACACCGTCCTGCTGGAAGGGGTAATGTGCGATGGCAGCCCCTTTAACGGGTGCGGCCGGTCTTGTTTCTTCTACTGGCGAGAAGCCTGGCTCAAACGAATTCCAACACCGCTTGAGGAGAAAAAGTGAGAATAGTAAAAGCCAAGGTAGCTTAGTCATAATAAAATAATTTTTGCCCAAAATATAGACATAAAGGGTCAGTAATAGCATATATATATATATCTAATGGCCAACGTTTATATTGAATGTTTGGTACTTGGTTATCGAGATTAACTTGGCATGGATACTTCTTCGGTTCTTATGTTCTTAAGTTCTTGTCCGGTGCCCTCTATGTTAAAATCATTTGCGTCCTTTGCCCCCTCCGCGTCCCTTGCGTTAAAACACTACGAACCACGAACTCTGAACTATGAACTTTCCAACACTAAACACTTAACTTTCAGCACCTGCTCCATGCCCTCTTCGCCCACGGTGGCAAAACCTTTTGCGTAAAAAATCTACGAACTAATTCAATTCTCAATTGTCGCATACCCCGTATATCTGATCCATGTCTGTCCTGTCAATCCTGTCAAACCTTTGTTCTCTATGCTCTCAGTGTTCTCCGTGGCAAAAAAAAATTCAATACTTACCACTAAACAATCCTGTAAATCCTGTTAATCTTGTCAAATAATTGTTACGTCGCGGCTGAGTAGAGTAGCATGAACCACGTGCTTCTGTTGCTCGCGGCATAAGCGCGGTCATTGACCGTTTTTCAAATCCTGCAAAAACAAATACATTTTCGACAAAGGCTGGTCGCTGTTGGCCGGCCAGAGGATCCGTCGGTTATGGCCTCGGCCATACTGGAAGATTTTAACAGCTCAGGGGCGCTGCTGAAGTTCAGCCGCTACCAGACTCAGGCCGAACGCAGTTTGTATCGAGTCCTCAACGAGCTGACAAGGCTGCAGCTTCTGCGTCGTCGAAAGGAAGCAATTCAGGCTCAGGCCCTGGACCTTGAAACGTCAATAGACGGATTGAACCCCTGAAAATGTAAAATTTCCAAACAAAGCCATTTTGCTCTTGTCGCGGTTGGCTGGTTGCTGGAAGCTGGCCGCTGACAAGCGTAGCTCAAGCCTTCGTGCTTGAGAATAAATCATCTCCGCCCCCGGCGGATTCCATAAATTTGCTTTTTGCTCTTTAATCTTTGATATAATTACCCTGTGCCATCTTGCGGCACAAAATCGGACCATGTCCGGCCCAACGTAGGGGCCAACCCCTGTGTTTGTTCTTATTCTTTAATTGCTGCCCGCTGAATGCTCGAAGCTGTCAACCCTGTTTTGTGGTTACTATGAACCAAAAACTAAGAACTAAGAACTGATTTCTCAATTCATCCCTGCCCCGGCTGGATAATCGCCATTTTTTACATAAATAATGTTTCACAAAGAAGGAAATTATTACTATACTGATCCTACTTAAAATTTCCCGGTCCGTCGCGGCTAAGTACAGCAGCTTCAACCACGTGCTTCTTTTGCTCGCGGAATAATCATACCCGTTGGGTATACAATATACTTACGAGATGGTTTTCGAATGTGTTGGATTGGGATACTAAGAATCAGGATTTAAATGTCGCAAAAGGATGCATTTTATGAACAGTAGAATAATACAGCATATTGTGCGAATGGGTTTACTCTTTGCCAGCCTGTTGTTCTGGGAGACTGCCTGTGCACTTCAGATTGTGGCCGGCCCGTATTTGCAGAATCCGTCTAAGACCTCCATGACCATCATGTGGATGACCGACTCCAAATGCACAAGCTGGGTGGAATATGGACCCACTCAGTCATTGGGACAGAAAGCCTTCAGCAGCAGACATGGGTTGATTGATGCCGACCAGACCATTCACCGCATTACGATTGACGGACTCCCTCCCGAAACCGCTTATCAATATCGGGTTTGTTCCAGGGAAATTCTTAAGTTTAAGCCGTATAAAGTGACCTATGGACAGACCCTGACTGGCGATGTGTATCGTTTCAAAACATTATCCAAAAACAAGCCGGACTTTTCATTTATCGTTTTAAATGATATCCATCAACGCGATGACATCCTGGCCGGGTTGATCAAGCAGTCTTCCTCCAAACCCTACGACCTCGCCTTTTTGAATGGTGACATTCTTAGTGACATAGAAGATTCATCGCAAATCATTGATCATGTCCTCAAACCCTGTTCAGAGCTGTTTGCCAAAACGATTCCATTTATCTACGTACGAGGCAATCATGAAACCCGCGGCAAATTTGCCCGGATGCTTCCCGAGTACCTGGCGATGCCCAATGACAGATTTTATTATGCCTTTGACCATGGGCCGGTTCGTTTTATCGTTATGGATGGCGGGGAAGACAAAACGGATGACAATGCCGCATACAGCGGTTTGGTGGACTTTGACCGATATCGTATACAGCAGAAACAATGGTTGCAGTCGGAAATTCAATCCAATGCATTTAAAAAAGCCCTGTTCAAAATCGTTGTGGTTCACATGCCCCCGATGTCTTCCAAGCAATGGCATGGTTCCGATCACCTGTATGAATTGTGGCGGCCTTTGTTCAACGAAGCCAAAATTGACCTGCTGATCGCAGGCCATACTCATCAATATGCAGTCATCCCGCCCCAAACGGGCGTATGCGATTACCCCGTAATCATCGGCGGCAAACCCGCAGAAAAAGAAGCAACGGTAATCAGGGTGGATGTCACTCAAGACAAACTTGATGTCGTGATGACCACCGATGAAGGCAAAACGGTTGGGACCTATCAAATCAGCCGTAAAGAAATAGAGTCTTGAGTGGTGTTCCCATAGGATATCCCCGCTGTCAAATCGGATATTGCATCGGCCAGCCATATTACGTATGATAAGCGGCTTGAAAATGACCTTCGAAAAACGCAAATACGGATAAGAAATTGATGAAAATACGAAATGCCACAGTAAAAGATGTTCCGGCCATTCACGGTCTGATTAGTTGCTATGCGGAATTGGACCGGATGCTGTTCCGGTCGATGGCCGATATTTATGAAAATTTACAGATTTTCAAGGTGGCCGAGCAGGATGGCAAAGTCACGGGGTGCTGTGCGCTGAAGGTGATCTGGTCGGACCTTGCGGAAATCAAGTCCCTGGCTGTTGACCAGCATTACTTTGGTCGTGGGACAGGCAAAGCTTTGG
>JBDKVE010000108.1:0-17340 GCA_039679345.1 Anaerohalosphaeraceae bacterium | reverse complement strand
CTCCGGCTGGACTAAGTATAACAGGACTATCCACATCATTTCCCGGGTATCTTTCAGAATTGTGCAGGAAGCAATGACTGATGTTGATTTTTCGCTTATTTTATGCAAATATAAGTAGTGTATAGGTAATTATACGGATATGTCGATATGCCTTTTTGAGGATCGTGGTTTTGAAATATTATTCGAAATTGAACCTGCAACGGTATTCAGCCAATCCACAGTTAAGGGCATTTGGGATTGAAGGATAAAAGGGCGTTTTGTGCAATCAAAGTCGGGAAATATCAGCATCGATGACGCAGTCCTTGTAAAACAATGCCAGCGGGGGGATTCCGACTCCATGGGCAGGTTGATTGTTAAATACCAGGACCGCTTATACAACGCAATTCTAAAAATCTGCGGAAATCCCGATGATGCTGCGGAACTTACCCAGGAATCGTTTGTCAAAGTATTAGAGAACATTGGAACATTCCGCTCACAAAGCAGTTTTTATACCTGGCTATTTCGAGTGGGAATGAACCTGACTCTGACGTTTTGCAGCCGCAGGTTACGACTTGGGATGCATTCACTCGATAACCCCGCCGGCGGCAAAGAAGGTCTGAAGTTGGCGGATGTATTGGCTGATACGAAAGAAAAAAGCCCAGTAGTGGATATAGAGAATCGTGAAGTTGTACAAAGGATTCTTGCGGCACTTGAAAAATTAGAAGACCACCAGCGTGCGATTGTAGTACTGCGGGATATTGAAGGTATGAGCTATGAGCACATTGCCGAAGTCCTGCAAATTGAAACCGGAACGGTCAAAAGCCGGTTAAGTCGTGCCAGAGTGGCATTGCGGGAACTCCTGCAGACGGTATGGATATGAGTGACAAAGAAAATTTTGATCAACAGGAACTGATAAGCGGCTGCGTCGATGAGCAGTTGTCGCCCCGTCAGGCGACCGAGTTGAAACGGCTTTTGGCCCATAATCCCCAATTGGAGGCGGATTTAAAGGCCCTTCAGCAGCAGCGCAATCTTCTGCGGTCTTTCCCGGTCGAACCTGCCCCGGAAGGACTGACCGAGGATATTAAAACCGCCCTGGAAAGACGATTCATCCTTGACCACCATTACCGTCATCATGAAACCGCCGGCAAATGGGGCCTTCTGTTCCGCCGGCTTGCAGCAACGGCGGCAATGGTGCTTATCCCGCTGGGGATACTGGGAATCGTGGTATATACCATTGTTCGTCAACCTCATACAGGTCAGACTCAAACCGTGGCCAAGGCTCCGGTTCCCCCGGAAGCACCGGTAAATTCGCCAACAGAACCTTTTACACCGGAGGATGCATTGGCGTATAGTGCACTGCTGCAATTTCAAACGAGCCAGCCGGTGCAGTCACGGGATTTCATTGAAAAGAAAATTCATACGCTCGGCCTGATGGATATGACCCAAACCCGGCCTTTATCGGATCGTACCAGTTATCGAATCACCGCCTCCCGGCAATATATTATTGGGCTGGTCAGTGAATTACAGGAACTTTGGCCTCACTGCGAAAAAGCGACTTATGCACTGCTTGCCGGTCAGGAACGAGAACCGGTTCATGTTGAAGGTATCAATCTCAAACAGACCCTTGAGATGCTGCAATTGGACGACATGAATCAGGCTGTTCAATTGGCAAAAACCTTTACCGAACAGAATGCTCAGCCCAATCCTGGCAATTCCCCGCTGGATAATCCCTCTCAGCCGATTTTGGCCTGGGATAAGAAATCCACTGAAATAGAACCGGATACCACGGATACAATTTGCCTTGTCATCGAAGTGCTCGGCTTGTAAAATCGCTATCGACAGGTGACTTTAAATAAGCCATAATTCGATGGGTGATTTATGATTGATTCCAAAACATGCTGCCTGGTGCTGATAGATGTCCAGGAAAAACTGCTGCGGGTCATGCACAATCCGGAAGGAACCGTAAAAAATTGCGGTATCCTCATTCAAATTGCTAATGCCCTGAATATTCCGGTGTTATGGTGTCAGCAATATCCTGCCGCCCTTGGCCCCACAAACCCTCAACTGACAGAAAAACTAACGGCCGGGTCTGCCATTGACAAACGGTCCTTCAGTTGCTGCGGTAGTGCGGATTTTGCCGAGAAATTGGCTGCCTTGCAGGCGGATACCGCGATTATTTGCGGTATCGAAACCCATGTTTGCGTATTTCAGACCGCGATGGATATGCTCCAGCGGGGCTTGAAAGTCCAGGTCATTGCCGATGCCGTGGATTCCCGCACCGAAGCGAACAAGCAAATCGCCCTCAATCGCCTGTCCGCCAACGGGGTGGTTGTCAGCTCCACCGAAATGCTGCTGTTTGAACTGCTGCGCACCTCGGAACATCCCAAATTTAAGGAACTGGCCCCCCTGATACGATAATTTCGGGGCAGGTGGTTTTGTGCCGGTGATGAGGGGAAATCAATGCCTTTTTGGTATAAAATCTCACAATTCTGAGGTTGACATCCCTTTCCCTATGACATAATATATCCGGGCAGTGGTTTTTGGAAACGTAAGTGTAAAAAACACTGCAAAGGGACTAAGCGTGAAAATTGTGGTAGTGATCCCCGCCCGCTACGGCTCAAGCCGTTTTGAGGCCAAGGTTCTGGCCAATAAAACTGGAAAATATCTCGTTCAGCATAGTTATGAACGCGCATTGCGTGCCAAGGGTGTTACCGGAGTGGTTATCGCAACCGATGACGACCGGGTCTTGCAGGCATGTAAATCCTTCGGTGCCCCGTGCGTGATGACGTCGGTTGCTCACCAGAGCGGTACCGACCGTATCGCCGAGGCCGTCAAAAATACCCCTGCCGATATAGTCGTTAATCTTCAGGCCGATGAACCCGAAATCGATCCGGCCAATATTGAAAAAGTGGCGGATTTGCTGGTCAAAGACGCCGGCGCCGATATGGCGACGCTGATTGCCCCCTTTGAATCATCCGAGCAGGTGGCCAATCCCAATATTGTCAAATGCGTAACCGATACGCGCGGCAGGGCGCTTTATTTTTCCCGCAGCCCGGTGCCGTATAATCGTCAGGCCGGCGGGGTGGGGGATTGTGTCAAAGGCTACTGGCGGCATCTGGGGATTTATGCCTACCGAAAGAGTTTCCTGATGAAATTTACGGAACTGGCCCCCAGTTTTCTTGAAACCACAGAAAAGCTCGAACAACTACGTGCTCTCGAAAATGGCTTCACCATCCTGACGGCCAAAGTGGATCGCGTCTGGGATGGCGTCGATACGCCTGAACAATACGAAGAATTCGTAAAACGATATCGTAATAAGAAATAATGTTATTGGTATATACTTAACAAGTATGATTTTGCCGCGCGGATGGCCACAGAATGCGTCGTAACGCTATACAGCCGCGCCTCAAGCGGACAAAATCATGTAGGGTCAATATAGATATGTCAGAAACAAAAGAATTACTTGCAAAAGTCAGCGGTGCGTCAACGGATAACGAATATTTTCTGCCCCTGCCCAAAGGGTATCAAAAGGGCAAGACACGCTATGTCATCGTGACCGGTACGGTGATGAGCGGACTGGGCAAGGGGATTTTTTCCTCCTGCCTGGCCAAGCTCCTGATCGATAAGGGACTAAAGATTGAGCCGATCAAGATGGAAGGCTATCTCAATATCGATTCGGGGACGCTCAATCCCTTCCGTCACGGCGAGGTGTTTGTCCTCGACGATGGCATGGAATGCGACATGGACCTCGGCACCTATGAACGCATGCTCGACAAGAACCTGTCGCGGGCCAATTTTACCACCAGCGGTCAGATTTACCGGGCCGTACTCGATAAAGAACGTCACGGCGATTACCTGGGCCGGGATGTCCAGATGATTCCCCATGTGACCGGTGAAGTTAAAATGAAGTTGCGGACACTGGCCATGCAGAGCAAGGCGGATGTGGTGTTCGTGGAAATCGGCGGCACGGTGGGCGATCTCGAAAATGCCTTTTATATCGAGGCCATGCGTGAACTGGCTTATGAAGAAGGCCCCAATAGCTGCTGTTTTGTGGCGCTGACGTATATCCTTGAGCCCAATGCGCTGGGGGAACAGAAATCCAAGGCTGCCCAGCTCGGCATCAAGCAATTGATGCAGATGGGTATTCAGCCGGACATCATCGCCTGCCGGGCGGAAAATCCAGTTACCGTCCAGGCCCGCCAGAAAATGAGCGTATTCGGCAATATCCCGTTTGAACGCGTTTTCAGTATGCACGACTCGGCCAGCATTTATTCCATTCCCGCGATGCTGCGGGATTGCGGGCTGGATTTTGAGGTGATCCGGATGCTGCGGATCGAAGACCGGGTCAATCTCCGCAGGGAACGTCGTGAATGGGAGCGGTGGTGTGATTTCACCGATAAAATTGGCAACGAAAAACGCGATGTCACTATCGCCATTACCGGCAAATATACCTCCGTTCGCGACAGCTATGCCTCCATCCTGCATGCCCTTGAACATTCGGGCATTCATCTGGGCTGCAAAGTGCATATCAAGTGGATCGATACCTCTGACCTGACGGATGCAACCGCCGCCGAAGCCCTCAAGGATGTCGATGGTATCATTGTCCCCGGCGGCTTCGGCACGCGGGGTATGGAAGGCAAGATTGCCTGTATCCGGTATGCTCGCATGAATAACCTGCCGTATCTGGGATTATGTCTCGGTTTCCAGGCGGCGGTCATCGAATTTGCCCGCAATGTCTGCGGCCTGGAAGGGGCCAACAGCACCGAAATCGACCAGGACTGTGCCAATCCGGTGATTGATATTCTGCCTGAACAGAAGAAAATCGAGGGCCTTGGCGGCAATATGCGTCTGGGTGGTCGGGATGTGGAATTGAAAAAAGACACCGTCGCCTGGAAAATGTTTGGTTGCAAAGAGACCGCCCGCATGCGGTTCCGCCATCGTTTTGAGGTGGACCCTCGTTTTATCCCCAACCTCGAAAAAGGCGGATTGGTTTTCTCCGGCAAAGCCCCCAACCAGCCGATTATGCAGATTCTTGAACTGCCGGGACATCCTTATTTCATCGGCACTCAGGCGCATCCGGAATTGACCGGCCGGCCGCTTGATCCGCACCCGATGTTTGTCGGCCTGGTTGCTGCCGGCCGCAATTATCGCTATGCCAGTGATAAATTCCCTGATGCGGTCAGCACAGTTCAAGCCCTCAGAAAAGAATTGGAACCGAACCAGTAATGCCGACAATTCCCGGATTTTCCATTAAACAAGGGAAAACCGGGGTTATTTGGGTGCTGGAGCCGGCGTAATAACGGCGTCTTCCGTACCCTCATACTTGGCTAATTTAGCCTGACACTCGGCCAGAAGCCCAAGAAGTTGCGTACTGGTTTGGCCGGTATCATCCTGGTACTTGGCGTATTCTGCATTGAGACGGTCAATCTCTTTTTTCAGATTGGCAATCTCGGCATCCTTTTGCTGGAGTTCTTTTTTGAGTTTGAGGTTTTCATTGCCAACCAGTTGGGCTCGCCGAACCTTCTGGTCGGAACTTGGCTGACAGGCAGAGGCCATAAATGCCAGTCCCACCGCGACCCATGTAATCGTAATGATTTGTCTTGTCATAGTGGCTCCAGTTTAGAGATTATCGACATCGTTCATACAGATACTATTTTATGATGTTTTCCTTTTTTTTCAAGAGGGAATCTTCTTTTTGAAAAATGTGTTTCTGGCATCGTTTTTTGTTGCCAAAACGAATATTATGCCGAAATATAATGTTACAGGTATGAATTTGCCGCAAGCAAAGCAGCAGATGTGATGATAATCCACACAAATCGGAAAGCGGATGGATGACCGACCTGTTTTGTCTGAGATGAGATCCTTGTGAAATGAATGTATGTCATTGAAAATGAAGCAGTTAGAGCTAAATATACGATATGATTACTGGCTGGAGCTGGTAACCCTGACGCTGATGGCGATAGGGACGGTCTTTGTGTTTTCCGCTGGCGCCAATGTCAGCGGTCAGTATGACTGGAAACGCTTCTATGAGTTCACCACCCTCAAGCAACTGATTTTTTTCCCTGGCGCGGTGGCAATTATGTACCTCATATCCCTGATGGATTACCGCAGATTCGGATTTATCAAAAAAAATCCCCTCAAATCCTTTACCCCGTATCTGGTGTTTCTGAGTATTCTGATGCTGGTTGTGGTGCTGGTCTTCGGAGAAGAACGAAATTTATCCAAACGCTGGCTGTTTTTCTCTCTGGGCCCGATAAATCTGAGTTTTCAGCCATCTGAACTGGCTAAATGGGTGATAATTATTTTTTTGGCAGCAATTATGGATCGCTGCCATGACGATTTGAACAAGTTTTTTACCCGGTTTCTGCCGATTTGTATGGTTCCGGCCGCCGCCGCCGCCCTGATTATTACTCAGGATTTCGGCACCGCCGCCTATATCGCCCTGATGACGGCGATTTTGCTGTGGCTTGGAGGGGCGGTCTGGTGGCATTTCCTGACCCCGCTTCCGCTGGTCATTCCGGGTTTTATTGCGGCGATTGTAACTTCTCAAACCCGTATGAATCGAATCAAAGACTTTCTGGATCATGGAACCATGGCTTATCAGGCGGAACAATCTCTTAAAACCATTTCCAGCGGCGGGCTTTTTGGCAAAGGTCTTGGCAGGGGGGTGTTTAAATACGGACACCTGCCGGAAGATACCACAGACTTTATCTTCTCCGTTGTTGCCGAAGAAACCGGTTTTGTTGGCGCCCTGGTGATTGTGGCTTTGTTTGTCCTGTTTACCATTATTGGCTTGACGGCTGTGATGCGTTGCCAGGATCGATTCGGCAGGATTCTTGGACTGGGGATTGTCCTGTGTATTTCCATTCAGGCTGCAGTCAATATTGGTGTTGTCACCGTCGTATTGCCGACCAAAGGCATTCCTTTGCCGCTAATCAGCGCCGGTGGTACCAGTATGCTTTTGACTGCGGCGGCAATGGGGATTCTATTGAGCATTCTTCGCCATAACGAAGCCCAGCTTAATCCGGTGAATGCCGGTGTATTTCTTCAGCGAGATTGATAGCCTATGACCCTACCTAACAACTTACCCAGTTCTCAATCCCACCCGAGTCCATACATCTTCTTTGCCGGCGGTGGAACCGGTGGGCATTTATACCCGGCACTGGCCGTGGCTGAGCAGGTTCGACTCCTTGAGCCGAACTGCCAGATGACCTTTTTCTGCAGCAGCCGCGCCGTCGATGCCCGCGTTCTGGGAGCCAGTGGGTATGATTTTCTGCCGTTGCCGGCAGAAGGTCTCGGATTGTCACCGCGAAAATTCGCCCGGTTTTATGCCGGATTCATCAAAAGCTATTATTTTGTCAAACAGATACTCGCCTCACGCAAACAGAATGCGATTGTAGTGGGTACCGGCGGTTTTGTCTGTGCACCGGTGGTATTTGCGGCTCGCTCCCTCAAAATCCCCGTCTATCTGATCAATGTCGATATCGTCCCCGGCAAAGCCAATCGCCTGCTGGGACGCCTGTCCAAAAAGATTTTCGTCCAGTTTTATGATACGCTGCACTTTTTCAAGCCCGACAAAGCCATGGTTACAGGCTGTCCGCTGCGCAGCGGTTTTTATCACCCCGACAGATCCCGGGCGATAGAAAGCCTGAAGCTGGACCCCTCCAGGCAGACCCTGCTGGTCACCGGCGCTTCCAGCGGTTCCCGCGATATCAACAATGCAATTATGAGCATTCTGCCCCAGCTCAGGCGATTTGCCGACCAGTGGCAGATTGTTCATCTGACCGGCCAGGCTAATTATCAGGCGGTTGCCGCAAAAATTCAGGATAGTCCTATTTCGTATATTCCTGTCGAGTACGTGGACGAGATGCCCGATCTCTATGCCGCCTCGGATTTGATTATTGGCCGCAGCGGTGCCGTCAGCGTTGCCGAATATGCCGCCGCAGGCAAACCCAGCATCTGCATCCCTTATCCGTATCACAAAGATAATCATCAATATCTGAATGCCCAGCAATTGAGCCGTCGCAATGCCGCCGTCATTGTCTGTCAGGATTTAAAAAATCCGGCCCGGTTCTCACAAAACCTCTGCAAAACATTAATTGACCTGATGTCAAATCCATCCCGCCGCAGGGAAATAGCTCTTTCAGCCCAGGAATGCGCCGCCGGCAATGCCGCCGAAACAATTGCCAAAAGCATTCTGGGCCGGTAATTTTTCACTTGACGGAAGCAATTCAAACAGAGGATAATCAGACCCGTTCTGTATCAAACAGATTGCATTGAGGCCGGGGACACTCGGCAAACGTGTGTGGATTTCAGACGGGAGACTGCAATGAAACAGGGTATGTTACGAGATTGTTCAGGATACTTAGCTATAGGGTTGTTGGCCATCCTTTGTTCCTCATGTTCCATATCTGAATCAAAAAAGGTCAAAATGTCCGCCTTACCCTCACAAAGCGACATCCTGGCCAAAATGACCCTGACCAATAGTTATTTCATGACCAAATGGCCCGACCCGGGCATTCCCATCGTAACCGACAAAAAACGTCCCAGCAATATCTGGACCCGTGCCGTATATTATGAAGGCCTGATGGAATTATACGCCCTCGATGCCCAGAAGAAGTATTACGATTACGCGGTCGCCTGGGCGGATTCGCATCAGTGGTCCTTCCGCAGCGGCAACAAGACCCGCAACGCCGATGACCAGTGCTGCGGCCAGACCTATATCGACCTCTATCTGATTAACCCGCAGCCGGGCCGCATTGCTCCCATCCGCGAATGTATCGACAACATGGTCAACAGCGACATCAATGACGACTGGTGGTGGATCGATGCCATCCAGATGTCGATGCCGATTTTCGCCAAGCTCGGTGTCGTTACCAATGACAACCGATATTTCGAAAAGATGTACCAGTTATATATGTACACCAAGACCCGCCACGGAACCAATGGGCTTTACAATCCCGAAGACCACCTGTGGTGGCGTGACAAAGACTTTGATCCGCCGTACAAAGAACCCAACGGCGAAGATTGTTACTGGTCCCGCGGCAACGGCTGGGTGTTTGCGGCACTGACCTGTGTGCTGGATATAATCCCCGAAAACGCCCCGCATCGTCAGGAATATCTGACGACCTTCAAAGAGATGGCCGCAGCGATAAAAGCTGTCCAGCGGGAGGATGGTTTCTGGAATGTCAGCCTGCACGACCCCGACAACTTCGGCGGCAAAGAACTGTCCGGCACCGCCTTTTTTACCTACGGCATGGCCTGGGGCATCAATCAGGGTATCCTGAGCAAGAAATACTATCTGCCCGCCGTCGTCAAGGCCTGGAATGGCATGGCTAATGACAGCGTCCACCACAATGGATTCCTCGGCTATGTCCAGGGCACCGGCAAGCAGCCCTCCGATTCTCAGCCGGTCACTTACGACCGCGTGCCGAATTTTGAGGATTACACCCTCGGCGCATTCCTCCTTGCCGGCAGCGAAGTCCATCAACTGGCAGGAGGTGGCAGCAATTAAAATGATGCCGTCGCGCCTATGCATAAATGAATTTAAGATTTGAATGAATATCCAAAAATCATCAGTGCTGTATTTTCTCATCTTGCTTTGCATTCTCGGCATGGTTTTTCGACGAACGATCTATCGCTCTGTGATTGCCGGCCTGCAGATTCTGGAAGGCAAAAAAACAATAGGCCAGCGAGTCGAAGAATATGGCCAAATTGTTAAAAAAAGGCTCTTGGAAGAGGTTGAAAAAAAAGGGATTTCGTACCCGCCCAAAGGTATGGTCTTGATAGGGCTTAAATCAGAAAAAGTACTGGAAATATGGATTTCGCAGGATCAGCAAAACTACAGTTTGCTCAAGACCTATCCGATTTTGAAAACCAGCGGGCAATTGGGACCTAAGCTCCGGGAAGGAGACCAGCAGGTGCCCGAAGGAATTTACAGGATCGAATCATTGAACCCCAACAGCCGTTTTCATTTATCCCTGCGATTGAATTACCCCAATGATTATGACCGACAGATGGCTCAACAGGATGGCCGGACCAGCCTTGGCGGTGATATTATGATTCATGGCGCCCAGGTATCGGTTGGATGCCTGGCGATGGGGGATCTGGCCGCAGAAGACCTTTTTGTACTGGCGGCATTGACCGGACCTGAAAATATCAGGGTGATTCTTAGCCCTGTGGATTTCCGTGTCCGCGATTTCGACGGTGATTTTTCAAAAATGCCTGACTGGACCCCTCAACTTTACCAGCAAATCAAATCTGAACTGGAACAATATCAAGAATAGACTTGTTAAGTATAGAAGCTGCCTGGTGAGGAGGTTTTATTTCGCCATGTACTTTTTCTTCAACGTTGGGCTGAATCGCTCGATGGCGTACCGCAGCATGGTCCGGGGCATCCGGCGGTAATGCTTCAGGAGGAATGTTTCTTCAGTGGCCTGATCGATGCGTTTGCCGACTTCCCGCAGCATCCAGCCGACGGCCTTGTGAATCAAATCGTGGTCATCATCCAGCAGGATTTCCGCGATGGCAAATGTGTCATCCGCCTGGCCGTGCTTGATAAACTCAAATGTTGCCAGAATCGCAATGCGTTTATCCCACAGGCTCTTTGATTGAGCCAGCGTGTACAGAATCGCCCGGCCTTTATCCAGCAGATAATCGCCGACAATATTCGGTGCCGACAAATCCACCAAATCCCAGTTATTTATCCATTTGCGATATTTCAGATACAGGTCAAATATCTTTTTGCGAGAAGCCGTATCGGCCTTTTCATATTTCTGGATGAGAATCAGCAGGGCGGTCAGCCGGTGTTCATGAATCTTGCTTTGCAGCAGGCTTGCGACATCGTCCAGCGATAAATCGCGGTATTGTTTGGCCAGTGCCCGCTGGGGTGGAACTTTTATCCCCAGGAAAACATCCCCTTCGCCATATTGTCCCGGCCCGGTCTTGAAAAACCGCTGCAAGATCACGGCTTGTTCAGGATTGGCCATCGTCTCAAAATCGCGTTTCAGTTGATTCAGAGTAAGTGCCATTGAGATTATTGCCCTGCGTGTGTCAGTCTTAATCCGATGATGCCCGCAATGATTAAAATCAGGCACAGGATGCGAACCGGATTGATGCTTTCAGAAAACAGAATAATCCCTCCAATCGCCGTACCTGCGACACCGATTCCTGTCCAGATGGCATATCCCGTACCCAGCGGAATGGTTTTGATTGCCAGCGATAGAAACACATAACTGGCAATCATGCCAATGGCCGTCAGGATGGATGGCACCGGTCGCGTGAACCCCTGACTGTATTTCAGACCAAATGCCCAGCCAATCTCGATAATCCCTGCGATAAACAAATAAACCCACGCCATTTGATTTACGCCGGTTTCTTCTTGGAGGAAGATTTGGAATCTGTCTTGGTTGCCGCCGGTTTGCTGTCCTTGGTCTCTGTCTTGGATTCGGTGGAAGCGGAAGCGGGCTTGTCGCTGCTGGCGGCTTTCTTATAGGTCTCGGAACGATAATCGGTCTGGTAAAAGCCCGAGCCTTTGAAAATCAGACCTGCCCCCGTACCAAATAATCGTTTTAGTTTCAGTTTTCCGCACTTGGGACATTTTTTCAACGGATTTGCGGTAATCGACTGAAACTCTTCGAACTGATGTCCACAGGCATCACACCTGTAATCGTATGTTGGCATAAGAATATTCCTTATGACGGCTCCGAGGCTTCGGTGTCGTTGTTTTCGATGTCAGTCGTCTCCTCGGTCTGAGGCTCCGGCTGGCTGGGCAGTTTATTGACCACCACCTTAGATTGTCGCAAAACCTGGCCAATGAGGGTAAAACCGCTCTGCAATTATTCCAAAAACACATTATCCTGCTTTTCCGGATCGCATTTTTGCATCAGTGCCTCATGTTTGCCCGGCTCAAACGGTTTCCCGGCACTGAGAATTTTCTCGACCCCATGAGCCTTTAATGCGTCAAAGATATGGTCATACAGAAAATGAATTCCCTGTATGACGCTTTGCAGGGCCTCGGCCCCCTGGGCTGTTTTCGCACCCGCCAGGGCATGGCCGAAATTATCCAGCGATGGCAGCAATGATTTGATAATACTGCGTTTCTCATAATCCACCGAGTCGGCAATCTGGCGGGGCACTCGTTTCTGGTAATTGGCATAATCGGCCGCCAGACGCTGGTATTTATCGGCCAGCTCTTTATTTTCGGTCTGAAGTTTTTCAAACTGTTTTTGCAGTTCTTCCGGATCAACCGCCGCAGCCGGCTGTTCAGGCGTCTGCGGGGCTTGCTGCTGATTGTTTTTTTCTTGTTCGCTCATATTCTTTTTTTTACGACCAAATAACATTCTGTGTTCCAATTTGGCAGATAACGTCTATTTCCAAAATCCGACATATTCATGCGACAAACAGAGAGGGATTATTTATCCGTCCCCAGATGCCGCTTGAGTCGGTCAAAGAAACTTGTGCTTTCCGAAGACGTATCTTTGGCTTCGGTCTGAGCAAATTTCTGTAAAAGCTCCTGTTGTTCACCGGTCAGCTTTTTGGGAATTTCCACCATGATCCGAACCAGCAGGTCGCCATTGCGGCCGGTGCGTAATTCCGGCAATCCCTGCCCGCGAATACGGAAAATATCGCCGTGCTGCGTTCCCGCAGAAATTTTAAGCTGCTTGGTCCCATCCAGCGTGGGAACATCAATCGTATCTCCCAGAGCCATTTGCGTAAATCGCAGCGGTACCGTAACCACCAGATTGGAGCCATCCCGCATCAGGAATGGATGCGCCTTGACGCGGACATAGCAATATAAGTCGCCGCGCGGCCCGCCGTGTTTGCCCGGCTCGCCTTCGCCGCTCACACGAATTCCCTGGCCTTCATGAACCCCGGCGGGAATCTTTACCGACAGTGTCCGTTTCTTTGGAATCAAGCCGGTCCCGCGACATTTGCGACAAGGATCGGTGATGACCTGGCCGGCTCCCTGACAGGTGGGGCAGGTGGAGACCATCTGAAAAAATCCGCCCAGACCCGCCCGCTGAACCTGGCCGGCACCCCCGCAGGTCGGACAGCGAGAAGGAGCTTTGCCTTTTGAGGCTCCGGTTCCGCCGCAATCCGCACAGGTATCCTGCCGGGTAAATTCAATCGTCTTTTCAGTGCCTTTGGCGACTTCTTCGAGCGTTAATTCGACGGAGGTTTCCAGGTCGTACCCGCGGGATTGTCCATGCGACCGGCCCGACCGACGCCGGCCTCCGCCAAACATATCCCCGAACATATCGCCGAACATATCCCCGAACATATCGGAGATATCCTGTACGTTCATGTGTGAATAATCATGAACGCCGGCGCCTCGCAGACCATCATGGCCGTATTGGTCATAACGTTTGCGTTTTTCGGTATCGCTGAGGACTTCGTATGCTTCAGCGCATTCCTTGAACTTGGCTTCGGCTTCCTTGTCGCCCGGATTTTTATCCGGATGGTATTTTAACGCCAGTCGCCGATACGTCCGTTTGATGTCGTCGGCGGAGGCATTCTTTTCCACACCAAGCACTTCATAGTAGTCGCGTTTTGCCATCGCGTTGTCGCCTTTCGGCTAAAAGCAAAAACCGAGTTACCTGAATGTCGCAATGCGGCCAAACGGTAACTCGGTTTTCTGGATATCAAAAATTTAGATTACTGCGCCGTGTGTTACGTTTTTCTTATCATCTTCTTTCAGGTCGGTAATCACGACATTGGTCGTCAGCATCAGACCTGCCACAGAAGCGGCGTTCTGCAGAGCGGTACGGGCAACCTTGGCCGGATCAATAATGCCGGCCTTGAACATATCGACGAATTCGCCGGTGTTGGCGTCAAAGCCGATGTTGCCGCCTTTTTCCAGCAGCTCTTCGACTACGACATCGCCTTCCATCCCGCCGTTATCAACGATCTGACAGGTCGGGGCCTTCATCGCGCCGCACAGGATATCAAAGCCGATTTTTTCGTCAGCTTTGACCTTGCTTTTGGCCTTTTCAATTTCCGGGATACACCGCAGAAAAGCCACGCCGCCGCCAATGACAACACCTTCCTGAGCCGCGGCTTTGGTCGCGTGCAGGGCGTCATCCAGCAGGTCCTTGCGTTCTTTCATTTCGGTTTCAGTGGCTGCGCCGGCTTTAATGACCGCAACGCCGCCGGTGAGCTTGGCAAGCCGTTCCTGAAGTTTTTCACGGTCGTAATCGCTGGTCGTTTTTTCAATCTGCGAGCGAATCTGGTCGCAACGGCCCGTGATGTCTTTCTTCTTGCCGGCGCCTTCGATAATCGTCGTGTTTTCTTTGCCGACGACAAGCTTTTTAGCGCGTCCAAGCTGAGACAGTTCGATGCTTTCCAGCTTGATGCCGAGGTCTTCGGTGATGACCTGGCCGGCGGTCAGCACGGCGATATCCTGCATCATGGCTTTCCGGCGGTCGCCAAAGCCCGGTGCCTTGATGGCACAGACTTTCAGCACACCCTGCAGGCGATTGATGACCAGTGCTGCCAGAGCTTCGCCTTCGACGTCTTCTGCGACAATCAGCAACTGCGAACCGGTCTGTGCGATCTTTTCCAGCAGCGGAACCAGTTCACGCAGGTTGGCGATTTTCTTTTCGTGCAGAAGAATATAAGCATCTTCCATCACGCATTCCAGCGTATCTGGATTGGTCATGAAATAGGGCGAGATATAGCCTTTATCGAACTGCATGCCTTCGACGACCGTCAGTTCGGTTTCCATGCCCTTGCCTTCTTCAACCTCGATGACGCCTTCCTTGCCGACTTTGTCCATGGCCTGGGCGAGAATTTCGCCGACTTCCGTGTTGTTGTTGGCGCTGATGGCGGCCACTTTAGCGATATCATCATGGCCCTTGACGGGCTTGCTGATACTCTTAATATACTCGGTGGCGATTTCCGCGGCCTTGAGAATGCCCCGCTGAATAGCGACGGGATTGACGCCGGCGGTCACATATTTCAAGCCTTCGCTGTAAATGGCTTCAGCCAGAACGGTCGCGGTGGTGGTGCCGTCGCCGACACGGTCGCTGGTCTTGCTGGCGACCTGGTTAATCATCTTGGCGCCGATATTTTTAAACGGATCGGGCAGTTCGATTTCCTTGCTGACCGATACGCCGTCTTTGGTCACTTTGGGTGAACCCCAGCTTTTGTGCAGCAGCACATTGCGGCCGGTGGGGCCCATCGTCACTTTGACGGCCGCGGCTAACTGGGCCAGACCTTCTTTAAGCTGGGCCCGTGCCGCATCCTGATACATCATTTGTTTTGCCATATTTCAAAACCTCCAGTGTTCCGGGTAGGGTTGTTATTTTTCGATTACGCCGAGGATTTCGCTTTCGCGCAAAATCTTGTAATCCTCGCCGTCCAGTTCCACTTCACTGCCGCTGTATTTGCCAAACAGCACGGTGTCGTTTTTCTTGACCGACATCGGGGCTCTCTGACCGTTATCCATCAGCTTGCCCGGACCTACGGAGATAACTTTGCCGATCAGGGGTTTTTCCTTGGCGGTGTCGGGCAGGACGATGCCGCCGGCGGTTTTGGCTTCAGCTTCCTGGGGTTTCAGTACAACGCGATCTTCAAGGGGTATCAATTTCATAACAGTTCTCCTGTCTCTATCTTTTTAGTCTGATTTTGACTATTTCTATTGTTTTAATTACATATCCATGCCGTCCATATCGTCGCCCATACCCGGCGCGCCCGCTGGGCCGCCTTTCTTGTCTTTGGGCTTTTCGGTGACGATACAGTCGGTTGTCAGCAGCAGACCCGCAACCGATGCGGCATTCTGCAGGGCGATACGCGTGACCTTGACCGGATCCACAACACCGGATTCCAGCAGGTCTTCGTATTTGTCTTTATCGGCGTTGTAGCCAAAGCCGCCTTTACCCTGGGCGACTTTGTTGACGACCAGGTTGCCCACGGCGCCGGCGTTGTCGGCGATACAGTAGCAGGGCATCCGCAGGGCGTTGGCAATGATTTCGGCGCCGGTTTTTTCGTCGCCGTTAAGTTTGAGTTTCTTAACTGCATCGATGCAGCGAACCAGGGCAACTCCGCCGCCTGCGACGATGCCTTCTTCGATGGCTGCGCGGGTGGCGTGCAGGGCATCTTCAATGCGAGCCTTCTTTTCTTTCATTTCGGCTTCGCTGGCGGCCCCGACGCGAATCTGGGCAACGCCGCCGGTCAGTTTGGCTAAGCGTTCCTGAAGTTTTTCGCGGTCGTAATCACTGGTGGTCTTGTCGATTTCATCTTTGATTTGTTTGATGCGTCCCTGAATGGCGGCGTTGGTGCCCGCACCTTCAACGATGATGGTGTTGTCGTTGTCGATGGTGACTTTCTTGGCCTGACCCAACTGAGACAGTTTGATTTTTTCCAGCTCGATACCGAGGTCTTTGAAGATCGGTTCTGCACCGGTCAGGACGGAGATATCTTCCAGCATGGCTTTTCTGCGGTCGCCATAGCCTGGGGCCTTGACGGCGGCAATCTGAATGATGCCGCGAAGCTTATTGACGACCAGGGTTGCCAGGGCTTCGCCTTCGACGTCTTCTGCGATAATCAGCAGGGGGCGTTTGCTTTTGGCGGCCGCTTCCAGCAGGGGGACGATTTTGGCAACGTTGCTGATCTTGTCCTCGAAAACCAGAATGTAGGGTTTGTCGAGCTGACAGGTCATGTTATCGGGATTGGTGACAAAATGGGGTGACAAATAGCCGCGGTCAAACTGCATCCCTTCGACGTATTCGACGGTGGTATCGAGACTCTTGCCTTCTTCGATGGTGATAACGCCATCTTTGCCAACCCGCATAAACGCTTCGGCCATCTTCTCGCCAATTTCAGTGTCATTATTAGCACTGATAGAGGCGATATTGACAATATCTGTCTTTTTGGCGGCGTTAATGGGTTGGGCCTGCCCTTTGAGGGCTTCCACGGCTGCGGCGACTGCCTTCTGGATGCCTCGATTGAGAGCCATCGCATCGGCACCGGCGGCCAGGTTTTTGAAGGCCTCTTTGAAAATTGCCTCCGTTAACACGGTTGCGGTGGTGGTGCCATCGCCGGCAATCTTGGAGGTCTTGCTGGCGGCTTCTTTGACCAGCTTGGCACCCATATTTTCCGTTTTGTCCAACAGTTCGATTTCCTCGGCGACAGTGACGCCATCCTTGGTCACAGTCGGACCACCCCAGCCTTTGTCAATGATTGCACAACGGCCGCGAGGACCCAAAGTGGATTTGACCGCGGCTGCCAGCTTTTCGACGCCAGCCAGCAGGGCGGTTCTTGCATCGTTTTCAAACGATAAGTTTTTTGCTGCCATAACTTCTGCCTCTCCTTTATTTAATGAGTAAAGCGACAGTTTTTTCTTTTTGATGGGAATATTGC
>JBDKVE010000107.1:0-26173 GCA_039679345.1 Anaerohalosphaeraceae bacterium | reverse complement strand
AGTGAAGGAGCGGTATTTGATAATTTTAAGCAGATGGGCGTTCCGTTCGCATCGGCATCGGAACAAACCCGGTTTGTGATTGTGGATTTAGCGTCATTGGAGGCGGAACATCTGGACGCGGCAAAGCAAATGTCTCAGCAATGTATTGACAACGGCGGGACAGTACTGCTGGTCAACGGAAGCCCACAGACACAGGATAAAGCGGCAGTAATACTGGGGGCAAAAATTGAATATGTCAATAATGAAAAAGCCTCGCTGGTGCCCGGCAAAGCGAATGCAGTGACAGCCGGGATTACATATAAAGACCTCTGTTTTGCCGAGAATTATGTGTCCAAAGTGATAACCAGATATTCATTGTCAGGAGAGTTTGTCAGCAACGGGGTGGTGGCACTGGCCACCAATAATACCGACTGGCGACGCTGGCTGGATGGGCCGGAATATAGTAAAACCATCAGTATCTATCGTTCGGAACTGGAAAATAAACAATCTCCGGCCGTAGTACATTGTCCATCCGGGAAAGGTCGCTATGCGGTCAGTACGCTGGTGACGGACAATCTCAGTGATGCACATGTATCGCTGTATCGGAAACTGCTGGCCAATCTGGGGATTGGATTGAATCCGACAACGGATTTAACTGCTCCGGCATTCACAGGAGAGGTTTTGATCCGTGCATTGTCGTGCGGACGGTTCGGGGCTGGAAGTCTGGATGCAGTGATGGACAAGGATTTCATTGGTGAACAACGCATCAAACCCAAGGAAGCGGAAAAGACTGCCGGCATGGAATGGAAAACGGTAATTAATGCCGGTGATCGTTTCGTATTGAGTCAGCTTCGACAGGATGGGCCGGAAAAGATCTATGTAACTTATTTCAGTTATTGGGTCTATAGCCCCATCGCATTGAATGACCTGCTGGGAGCCGGGCCGGATTTGCCGGAAGTGAATCTCTTTTGTTATGTATCTGACCGATGCAAAATATATCTGAACCAGGCCTTGTTATTGCCGACTCAGTCCAACCTGGCGGATTATCGTACGCAGCAGGTTTATCCGAAAATCCCCCTGCAAAAAGGCTGGAATCATTTTCTGCTCAAGGTAGCCAGCGATTCCTATAATCAAATCGACCCGGGTACACTTGCGATACGAATGACCAGCAATAATCCGGAGTTTATAAACCAAATCAAGACTGCGGTGGAACAATAGTTAATCGGGTATATATACTGATCCTGCTTTGTATTTTCCGTTTCGGCGCGGCTAAGTACAACAACTTCAACCACTTGCTTCTTCTGCTCGCGGAATAATCATACCCGCTGGGTATAAACCATAAATTGATTTACTTCATCAGGTTTGTCATGTCGACAATGTGCTGCCGCAGGACTGCCTGATAATCAGTTCGGTTTTGACCATGATGTCGCGTGCCGGGCTTTGGTTTCTTTCGATCCGATCTATCATCGTTCGGACGGATTCGTGAGCGAGCGCTTCGGCCGGCTGGCGAATGGTTGTCAGCGGAACGGGCAGCAGTTTGTTAATCGGCAGGTCATCAAAGCCGACGATTCTCACATCATCGGGAATTTTTAAACCATTACGCAGGACATATAGTATGACATCGGCGGCGGTGGAATCGTTGACGCAGACAAAGGCTTCCGTTTTTCCGGACTTTACCAAGTCGATGATTTTTTTCCCTTCTCCCGCGCCGGACTGACTATCCTGGAGCAGCTTGCTGTCAAAACAGTGAAGTTGGTCAGGGTTGACGTGAATTCCCTTTTCTTCCAGTGCGGAACGATATCCTCGAATGCGGTCATTAATGGCTGTCGTCAGGGCTGGTCCGCATATAAAGTCAATTTTTGTACATCCCAGGTTTAGCAAATGATTGGTCAGCACCAGCGAAGATTGTTCATTGTTAATACCAACAATGTCATATTTACTGCGATGATAACTGTCGCTTATATCGCGGTCCAGCAGGACCAGTGAAATTCCGGCCTTGTCAAACGCATTCGCCAGCTCTTCATTGATGGAGGCGCTTCCGGAGATTTCAAGCGGTGTAAAAAAGACACCTGCCACATGAGCATCAATCAGCCGCTGGGCAATTTTTTTGGCATATTCAATGTAATCAGCGTCTTTATATTCCGGTATATCATTCAGCAGCAATGAATAACCCCGCTGGCTGGCCACTTTCAATATTTCAGGGACCATGACGCCGAATATGGTGGTCATGGTGTCCGTATGGGGCCGAATTTGCCAGTGAACGAGAATACCGAAGGTTTTGTGTTCATTGACCGGGGCTTGTTTGACAAAGGTACCCTGTCCCTGATGCCGGACAATCAGTCCTTTTTCCTGAATATCCCGCATCGCCCTGCTGATTGTGGGCCGGCTGGTTTTAAAGAATTCCGCCAGTTCATGTTCCGTGGGCAGTTTTTGGCCGGGCTTGTATACACCTTTGAGAATATCGCTGCATATTTTGTCATAAATAGTTTTATGTTTAATCGATCGCTCAGGCTGTTTTGAATCCATACACTGGATGCTCCAAAGAAGATATCTGCGTATTTATAATCAATATTCTTTTCTATCTGCAATTATCAGTCTATTTGTATTTAACAATAAAGCATTATTGTATCAAATCGAGCGGTGTATTCAATTGTTAGTATTAGCATATTTTAGGATTCTCTTGGACTTTTTTATTGAATTATCTGACCCATGCCCACTTTCAAGCTGTTTTATCAGCCATAAAATTATACTTTGTCAATAGATATTATTGTTCTGGATGGCATCGAAACCGCTCTTGAATCAACACGGAATGCTGCTTTAGTTGAATTGTAAAATATTGTAAATAAAGGATATAGGAAAAGTTAAATGTGAGCGAGCGTGGATTGTGTATATTTAATTGTAAATACAAATAATAATTATATTTTCAAATAAATGTTAAATATGTATTGACATATTGCGATAAGATGACTAGAATAATGTTCAATGTGGAGGTTTGCCATAATGATATCGATTCAAGAAATTGTTACATCTCTGGCAAGGCTGAAAAGAGCCCTGGTGGGCGTCCTGTTTTGTCGAGAGCATCGTCTGTGTTTTGCCGTGGGGATTATACATCATTGTTCTATAAAGTGATGTTTTGCAATGTCATTCATCAATAGTCACAAAGTATATCGAGGAGAAATGTACGATGGGAAGCGAGAAAAGAAAACAATGCAGGTTATGGAACTTTATTGAAAGGGTGGTAAGTATGAAAAAAATTGCGATGTTATTATTGTTATCTTGTTTGGCTGTATCGGTACAGGCCATTGATGCACACTGGCAGCCTCAGGCGGATCCGAACAGGCTTCCAGGTGCCCCAGAATTATGGTCTACTGCGGCCAACTGGTCAACGGGTATTGCTCCCAATAATGCAGATCAGGTGGTTTGGATGGCAACGGCCAACAGCGCCCCCTGTTTGCTGGACAGTGGTACTTGGCAAATCAATCAGATTAAGTTGGGTGAAGGCAGCGACCAAAGCAATAATGGCCATCTGATTGTTAAAGGTATCCTGAATACCAATCTTTCGGGTAACTGGCAGGGTGTTGGTGCCTGGGGTAACCAGGTGGGCGTCCTCGAAATCGACGGCGGCCAGTTTAATACCTATGGCGGCGGCCACATGTGGATCGGCAATCAGGGCAGCGGCACAGTTATCATCCGAAATGGAGGCCAGTTAAATGTCGGTGTCGGCGGCGGTGCCCAGATTGGGCATGGCTGGGATGGCACAACCGGTGTCGGACGCACCTTCATTTATGACGGCCTTCTCACGGTCAACAACTGGACCACGGGTTCTGTTCACCCCAATACGCCTTCGTTTATTGACATCAGTCGCGGTACCCTGAGCATTCAGGGATATCGTATTTCTCCCGGCTGGAACGATGGGGCTGCGGTGGATCTCATGGCCCAGCAGGGGCGAATTACCGGTTTCAGAGAAGCAAAATTTGACAAGAAAATCAATGTCGATAATCCCGGTACGGACCGTCAGAATGATATTATTAACAATGTGGTTCTGAAATGGAACGGCAGCCGGACACTGGTCACTGCGGTTCATCCCCAGCAGCCTGCTCCGTATTTTAATGATATTCTGGTGGCGGGAGATATTGAGTTTGCATGGAATAACTGGGATCCGAATCTGCCCGGTGATGCCATTTCAGTTGATCTCTGGCTTGGCACAGATCCGAACAAACTGGGACCTGATTATACAAAAGTGGTGGCTGCCAAGAATGTCACGGGTGAGGCCCGTTCATCTGCAGTTATTAATTTGCAGCCTGGTAAATATTTCTGGCAGGTGGACACGACCAATGGTCCGGGATCATTCCATGAAGGCGATCTGTTCTGGTTCGAAGTGGTATCTTACAGGGCTCCGGAACTGAGCGGCGCCGATAGCGTTATCACCACCATGGATCTTTTACCTGCAGCAATATCCGGGACGGTTGCCATTTTCGGCACTCCGCTGACCGGAGTCAACTTTACACTGCTCACAGATGCTCTGGGTTATCCTGCGGGTGCCAATGCGGTATTGACGAATACCACCACCAATTTGCAGAATCCCAGTGCTACCCTGACGACCGATATGCCCGGTACCTATAAAGTAGAACTAACTGTGACCGATGGCGTAACAACAATCGAAAAACTGATTGAAGTCGATGTTTATGCCAATGCATGTCAGGCCAAGAAAGATTCTCCCAGCGGCTGGGCGGCCAATTATTATGACCGTGATGGCGATTGCGATGTCGATGTGGCTGACTTTGCCGTCTTTGCTGCCGAATGGCTCGATGACACCACGATGAAAGCTCAGGAAACCGAACCGCGAGATGTTCAGTATATTCCTCAGAGTGCCTTTGATGACCGCATTGAAGCGGAATCTGTTAATCCGGATGCGGTCTCGAATGCTCCGGTTAACGATGAAACCGGCGTCCGGATTGTCAATGAAGGCGGAGCGACCGGTGGCGGTCAGGCTCTCGGATGGACTGGCGGCGGCACGTGGGCTGAATACCAGATTACAGTTCCGGCGTCCGGTGTGTATGATGTGGTGTACAGCATTTGCACGCCGCAAACCACAACGGTCCTGAATTTCGGCGATGGAACCACAGCCGACCTGTATGGTTCGGTGGGTCCTCTATCCAGTTTTGGCGGATGGGGTAATTACGGTATTTCCATGGATAAGGGTGCCTTGTCGTTCCCCGCAGCCGGAACCTACACCGTCCGGATTACCTGGACCAATGAAGCCAACCTGGACTGGTTCACACTGCTCAAACAGTAAGTGAACGAAGTGCCTTTGATTTTGATATTCCATCCTCTGTGTTGGCGTGCACGGCACAGAGGATATTTTGAACTGATCGATGTTTTGACAGCAGGGATAAACAACAAAAGAATGCACTGTAACAAGTGACATGTGAAACAAGGACTGGGTGCCCGGGGTTTATATTATTATTCCGGGCACTTTTTGTTCCGAGGGGTCGTGAAACTGCGGATGGGATTACGATGCGAATGTCAATTGGGGGATTTTGAATCATGAACAAGGCAACAGTGATATATACAATAATTCTGTGGGCAGGGGCTGCCTTGCTGCAGGCGGCAACGACAACGGCCTGGAATCCAGCAGCCAATCCATCCGGTACCGGCCGGTGGACTGAAAAAGCCAATTGGACCGGCACCGTTCCTAATGGGGGGCCACAGGGGGACTACAAGTGTGTATTTAATGTCAACGGTGCCCGGGAATGCCTTATTGATGCGGCCATCACTGTATCCCAGGTTGTGCAGGGGGATAACGGCCCCGGCGGTATCATACGTATTGTCAATGGTGGCAATCTGACCTCAGGCAGCGTTCCGGCTGGCGGGACAAACTGGACTGGCGTTGGCTATAACCGAAATGCAACGATGATTGTCGAAACCGGCGGCGTGCTGACATGCCCGGATCACCTCTGGGTGGGGCTGATTTCTACCGCAGTCGGTGCCTTGATTGTTGATGGGGGAACAGTTCATGTCAATGGGATGTTTGGTGCCGGCTGGAATTCGGCAGGGATTGGCTCTGTCAAGGTCAACGCCGGCCTGCTGAACTTGAATGGCTGGAATGACAGTCAGTCCATCGGCATCGGTTCAAATGTGGATATCGCGGAAGGAACCGTTCAGATTTCCGGCGATAAAACCGGCAGCATCCTGACTATGATTGCAGATAAAAGAATAACCGCCTATGAGGGCAAGGGTAAGGTTGTCTATGATTATAATGTTACTACGTCCGGAAAGACGACGCTGACAGCATTGCCTCCGGTGATCGGTGATTTAAATAAAGATTTTGGGGTTGATCTTGGCGATTTGCTGGTGTTTGCCGATAGCTGGCTGGATTACGATTGCAGCAGTCATGCTAATCTTGACACCCTGTGCCGCATAGATTTGAAGGATTTTAATATACTGTCCGGAAATTGGCTGGGCGGGATGGTTTCCGATTGGCATGTGGCCCAGACGGAGTTTCCGACCGATGACTGGATTGTCACGCCGTATTATGCCAGTAATTGGGGAATCGTGGGCGATGGCCAGACCGACGTGACCGAAGCGATACAGAACGCCATGGTGTCGCTGAGCAATATCGGCGGCGGAACCCTGTTTTTGCCGTCCGGCAGATACAAAGTCAGCGGCAATCTGACCATCCCCTCACGCGTCATTCTTCGCGGCGACTGGCAGATTCCGAACCCGGCCGGCCCTGTTGTCGGTACAGTCTTGATGGCCTATGCCGGCCGCGGACAAAATGATGATCAGGGCAATCCTTTCATTGGTTTGAGCAATTGTGCCGGCGTCAAGGGGCTGACCATCTGGTATCCGGAGCAGACCGCCGACAATATCCAGCCGTATCCGCCGGCTATTCGCCGCGTGGACGGCAGCAATCATACTGTTGAGAATGTGACCTTTGTCAATGCCTATATCGGTTTCAGCAACTATGAAAATCGACACATTACCGCCAGCCCCTTCCTGCGTCATATTTACGGCACACCCCTGAAGACCGGTATCGAATTTGACTGCCTGGCGGATGTGGGACGCATTGAGACGGTTCATTTCGCCCCGGACTACTGGAAAAATTCCGGCCTGCCCAATGCCCCGACTGCCAATCAGCATGCACAATGGCTTTACGGAAACGCCACGGGTATCGTATTGGGCCGCATCGACTGGTCTTATGCCGCGTATGTCACCGTGGAAGGCTATTACCAGGGCCTGCTGCTGCATCCGACACGCAATGAAGACAATGTGGGAAGCGTCCCGAACGGCCAATGTTATGCGTTTGACCTGAAAAACTGTCGAACCGGCGTTTATGTCGAAGGAATTGCTTCGGTGGGCTTTATGTTCACGCGATTTAATATTGACCAGGCTCAAACAGGCATGTATTTTACCTCCGCCGCCGATGGACAGGCTCTGCTGCATACCTGTCAGATTAACGCATTAAACTATGCCCTGTACAATACCGGCCCCGGCAGGATTCAGGCAATCAGTTGCACGTTCAGCGAAGGCGAAGTTCGGGCCGATAGCGGATATCTGTCGGTTGTCAATTCCGATTTTACAGATGCTGTCGGAACACATATCACGGTCAATGATTCCGTTCGTGGAACAACACTGCAAGGCAACCGATTTACCCGGACAGCCCAAATTATTGATAATACGGCTTACCCTGTTTTGATAAACCATGCCCCGGTGGCGGTGACTCCTTTGCCGGCATATGATTTTAAAAAGCCCGTACAGGCTCATACCGCGGCCAAAACAGATATGTTTGTGGTTACAGAACCTCCCTACAACGCCGCAACAGATCAGTCCTCCGATGCCACACCGGCATTCCAGACCGCCCTCAACGATGCCGGTGCCAACGGCGGTGGTATCGTATTTGTCCCGGGCGGCGATTATCGTCTGGATGGGACGCTGATTGTGCCGACTGGGGTGGAATTGCGAGGCATCCACGACCTGGCCTTTAGCCCCAGCGCCCGCGGCAGCGTGCTCAATACCTATTACGGCAAAAATGATGAGAACGGTGCACCGTTCATTCAAATCCAGCCTCACGCCGGGATTCGCGGCCTGACGATTCACCATGCCGGCCAGGTTTACGATTTCAATGATTCCGTCAATTACGGCATGATACCCTATCCGTTTATGATTCGCGGCCTGGGAGAAGATGTGTATGTCATCAGTATTGCCTCCACCATCCCCTGGCAATTACTGGACCTGGCCACCTATAAATGTGACCGCCATTATGTTGATTGCATCCTCGGTACAGCAATGAAAACCGGTGTCCATGTTGGCGGCGGCTCACAGGATGGACGGGTCCAAAATTGTCAGTTCAATCCGTCGGCGTATGTGTTCCATCGTTCCCAGTACAAAAGCATCCCGTCCAGCGGAGATATCGGCGGTGTCTATGATATCGCCTGGCGACAGGCAATTCCCTATCTGATTGGACATGTCAGCGGTCAGGTCCTGCATCAGAACTTCGTATTTGGCGGCTGGCGAGGGGCTAATTTGGTGACTGAAAACGGTTGGGGGCCTTCCGGTTACTGTCTGGGGCTGGGGATCGATCAATGTACGACCTCAATACGTGTGGATGATGTCGGCGATAACGGGCTGGATATGATTAATTCGCAGATTGTTACAGTCGATTACGCCAACGGCAGTTACCTCGAAACGAATCTGGCCTCCGCGGACACATTCCGGATGTTCGGTACCTGCTGCTGGGGAGGAAGCGAAAAAGGCTTACGCATCAACAGCGGCAATGTGGAGTTGCAGTTATGCCAGATTGACAGTTGGGGGTGGGTTGTGGATACCACTTACACCATCGGCTCTGGCGGAAACCTGCGGACAATCGGCAGCAACATGACTCAGGATGTAAACACCCTTATACAGTTGGATCCAAACGGCTGCATTGATGTAATTGCTAATATGATTAAAATCGGCAGTTCTGGAATGCCTGGCGACAATGGGACAACGTTAAAAGCACGGGGTAATCTTCGAATTCAATAACCAAAGTCAGACCTAATCAGGTCAGTTCCACAGACCAGTAAGCATGGTCGAGGAATTGTTTCCAGCTTTTATAGCGATCATGGCTGAGATGGATATGCAGGACCGGATTGCGTTTGGGCTTGACAGGTTTCTGAATCAGCTTCATGTGGGCCTGTTCCGGGGTTCTGCCGCCTTTTTTGGCGTTGCATTTGGTGCATGCACAGACAATATTATCCCAGGCATTGCCGCCGCCAAGGGTTCGGGGGACAATATGATCCAATGACAGCTCGCTTGTGGGGTATTTCTTGCCGCAGTACTGGCATCGATTGCCGTCACGGGCAAAAATGTTGCGTCGGTTAAATTTAACAGATTGCCGAGGAAGCCTGTCGTAAAACAGCAGTCGGATGACCCGCGGAACGGCGATATCGAAATTGACTGCGGAAACCCAATCATATTTATGAGCCTCAAAGGCCTGTCGATACGAGGATAATTCCCGCCAGGAATTGAAGTCGTAATTTTCCCATGTGCCGTCGTCACAGGACACAATCTCTGCCAGCTCCCGGACAACGAGGGACAATGCCCGGCGGAGTCCTATGACCCTGAAGGCCATATAGTGCTTATTTAGAACAAGCACTTGTGAATCCAGAATTTGGCTCGATTGTGCTGAAAACATGCCAAGCTCCGATATCCTTAATTAATGGTCGAGTAATCGACCCACCGATTAGCATACCATATAGAATGGATTTGGGCAATAGCCAAATTCTTGGTGAAAAAGTGGAATTCTCCGTGGCCGGGAGAGGATGAATAATGTGGACTTGACAGGTATAAATTAAATTTCAGGCAACAATATCCTCTTGGATATATCGGTAGGTGTCGAAATTATGCCGAAAAAAGGTCAGGGTTTGATTTTTTTGACATTCTGGGCACGCGGGCCTTTTTCCCCGCTGACGATATCGAACAAGACTCGTTCACCTTCGTCGAGGCAGCGAATGGCAGGGTCAGCGAAGCTGGTGTAATGCACAAATACGTCCTCTCCCTTTTCATCGAGAACAAAGCCATACCCCTTCTTCTTATCGTACCATTTGACCGTACCTTCAGCCATGGTCTTCTCCACATAAACAAGACATTATTTACTCAAGTTGAACCGCATCGATTGCGTGTGATAAACAGCTTATTCTGTAACGGTTTCGTCCGGGCAGAGCTTTTCTTTCATCAGCCGGCCCATTTTGAATTTGACGCTGCGTTTGGACGGGACCTGAACCCGTTCGAGCGTCTTGGGGTTTTGGGCAACGCGACTGGAACGCGTGCGGGTCTCGAAAATTCCGAAATCTCGGAACTCAAGGCGGTTGTCCTGAGCCAGTTCACCGACGATTTCGTCGAGAAAAGACTGGATGATGCGTTTGACCAGAACCCGCTTGGCCTGAGAGGTTTCAGCGATCCGGTCAATTAACTCTTTTTTGGTGATGGTTGCCATTCGGATACCCTCACGAAGTATAAACCTGGGATTTTTATAAATTAAACAATTGCAACTAAAATATAAGGCGTATCCGCCACTGGGCCTTCGGGCCTATAAAACCTAAACCTGCATTTATAATGAATATATAATTCCTGCCGGATAATTTGTCAAATCTGGAATATACGTTTGAGCTTGGTACGCACATCCATCATCTATTTAAATGCTAACAGATATCTTACCCGCTATGGCCAATCCAAAATTAGTGTCATGTTAAATCCGGGGATTTCTGCACGACATTATATATAACCCATAACAGGTAACGCAAATCACTATACAGAATAGACTTCGAGTCGGCAAGCAATTTTTTACAAATTTTTCATCCTTTTGGATATTGCCTGTCGGGAGTCTGTTTTCCTCGTTTTTAAGCTGAATTTGGGCACGATTTGCCAATGGGCAGCCCTGAAAGTTCATTTTAGCTGGGATTTATACAAAATGGAACAGAATTGCTTGACCATTGGCGGCAGGGACGGGATAATATCCTGTTTTATCGATTTTTACAGGTTTTTCGTTCGGGCGGCCGTTGATAACGGATAGCCCGCGATTAAACAGCCTCGCCCGGCACAGTTGCCCCAGAGGAACAGCTATTTGCGGACGAATCTATGAAAAAAAACGTCGAAAAATATATTGTCAGCGGAGACCCAAAGGTCGATGCCGTCTATCATAATCTGGAATGGATTATCACGGCACTGGCGGGGACGCTGGTATTTATTGTATTTGTCATGCAGGTCTATCGGATTCCGACGGGAAGCATGGCCGAAACACTGCGAGGGTCCCATTTCCGCCTCCGGTGTTCCGAATGCGGCTATCGATATGATTACGAGTTTTACCCGAGCTGGTACAAGATGGCGGAAAACTCAGTTCCTCGTCAGGATTTACCTTTACTGCCGTTGTTTCCCCGGTGCCCGAGCTGCGGCTGGTTTGAAGACAGCGGCCAGCCCAGCAAAGTGGATGGACAGTTTTATACCACGGATGGTAAACCCGCTCCCAAACGGGCGGTGTCACGCGGCGACCAGATTTTCGTGCTGAAATGTATTTATCAGTTCTTTGAGCCTAAACGCTGGGATGTCATTGTATTTAAAAATCCGATCCAGCCGGAGATTAATTACATCAAGCGTCTGGTGGCGCTTCCCGGCGAGCGGGTCGAGATTATCGACGGCGATATATACATCAATGACCAGATCGCTCGCAAGCCGGCTAAGGTTCAGGAAGAACTCTGGATGCCGATTTATAACAATGATTACCAGCCTTTACAAACCGATGTAACGCGCTTTAACAATCATCGCTGGGAACAGCCGTTTGAACCTGCAGGCGAAGGATGGAATTTGAACGCTGACGGTCCGATGGTGTTTTCACTGTCCGGAGGCGACAAAAAGGGGATGCGAACGTTGCGGTACAATCCCGGCAAAGGCAATGACTTCAAGGCCGTCTACGGCTATGACCCCTCGCAAATGATTCCCTCCATGGCCGTGTGCAGCGACCTCATGCTGGCATATTATGTCGATCTCGGAACCGACAGCGGCATCGGCGCGGTTCTCGGCAAATACGGCATTCGGTATCGGGGTATGGTGGATTCCGACGGACAAATGGCAATCAGCCGAATCGGAGTTGACGGTACCGAAGAGCAGTTGGCCTCGGGGCATTCTCGTTCCGAAGAGGCTGGCCGGATGGCATTATTACGATTTGCCAATGTGGATCACAAGCTGATTCTTGAATATGGAAACAGCAGGGTGGAATACGACCTTGGCGTGGGCCGGCATGATGCGGGAATGGACCGCAATTCAAGTCCTGTTGCTGAGATTATCGGCTATGGCAATGCCGAGTTTCGGCATATCAGGCTGATGCGGGATATCTATTATACCGGAGCCGAAGACAAGCGCGTGATGCGGGCCTTTGAAGGCAAGCCTCTGGATTTGCTGGTTGACGAGTTTTTTGTCTGCGGCGACAACAGCCCCAACAGCTATGACGCCCGCATGTGGAAAGAGCCGACCAAAGCCAATCCCGGCCAGACCTATCGGGATGGCATTGTGCCCCGGGATTATCTGGTGGGCAAAGCTTTCTTTGTGCATTTCCCGGGCAATTGGCGATTTGAAAAACAGGGCTGGCGTGTCATTCCCTACCTGGACGGCTCGCCGGAACCTGATGGAATGAAAATCATATATGGCAGCGAACGTTTTTCGACCGCCGAACCCAAACCGTAGGAATCATCAATCGCATGGATGAGATAGAACAACAGCAGCAACAGGACACAGTGCCGCCGCAGGAGGACTATGCTCCGCGGCGAAGCGCGACACTGGAAGGCGTGGTCAATACCGTCGAATGGCTTCTGGTGGCACTGATTCTGGCATTAGTATTCCGTGCATTTGGTGTGGAGGCCTTCCAGATTCCCACCGGCAGTATGGCTGAGACGCTCAAGGGAGCCCATTATCATCTCCGCTGTGTACGATGCGGGTATGCCTATGATGTGGGCGGCGATACCTCGCTGTATAATCGTCCGCAGTGTTCCAGTTGCGGCTATTACCAGCCCACCGCTGCCATCGGACGCCAGCAGAACGGCGACCGTATTTTTGTTCTGAAAAGCATCTACCAGTACACCGCTCCCAAACGCTGGGATGTGGTGGTGTTTAAAAATCCGACCGATCCGATAATCAACTACATCAAGCGCCTGATTGCATTGCCCGGCGAGACGGTTCAGGTGATCGATGGCGATGTGTTCATCAACGGCCAGATTCAGCGGAAACCCGCCAAAGTGCAAAACGAGTTGTGGATGCCGATTTATGAGAACGATTATCAGCCGTTCAGTGCGGCAAGCCTGGCCGGGCAGACCGCTGTCGGCGACGCCTTGAATCGTTCATGGCAGCAGCCGTTTGACAACGAACCCAATACCGACAGCCGATGGAATCTGAATGCCGATGGACCGGCGGTCTTTATGCTGAATGATGACCCCCAGCGTGATCACTGGCTGATTTACAACACCGCCAACGGCAACAATTTCCATTCGGCTTACGCCTACAACAGCGATATGCTTCGTCGCGCACAGCCGGTTTGCACTGACCTGATGATGCGATTTTATGTACGTCCCGAATCCAAAGGCTGCGTGGGAACCTCCCTCGAAAAACAGGGCGTCCACTATATTGGTCGTGTTGATTTTGCGGGAATGCTGTTTCTGGAACGACGGCAGGGGGAGCAAACGACGGAACTGGCGCGAATGCCGTTTGCCCCGACCTCTGACAACCGGCTGGTCTATTTTGAATTCGCCAATGTGGATCACCGGCTGGTCTTGCGATATGGTCAGTACCGGCTCAGTCTTGACCTGCCGGTCCGTCCGGTTCAAGTTAAAAATAACCATATCCAGCCTGAAGTGCGGCTTCTGGGGCGTGGCCATGTTCAGGTCAGCCACCTCGGTTTGTTTCGCGATACCTATTATATCTCGCAGGGAACGCTGCGGGCCAATGAAGACGACCCGTTTGAACTGCAGGCCGGTGAGTTTTTTGTCTGCGGCGACAACAGCCCCAATAGTCTTGATGCTCGTCTTTGGTCCGTCGAGGGCAAGGGTATTACCAACCAGCCCACCTACCGGATAGGCATTGTGCCGATGGAATATATGATGGGCAAGGCCTTTTTGGTCTATTGGTCCGATGCCTACAGCCCAGTGCCCAACATGCTGCCGATGATTCCCAACATTGACCGCATCAAGGTCATCTATGGTGGTTCAGACGAGGTCTATTGAATAAACCATCCTGGCGTCTATCACGAAATCGGCAGGATGCGATCTTGAAAACAAGACAAACGGGCTATTGTATGTCTTGTAGTCGCATTAATTTCGGTAATTAACCCAGACTTTAAGCTGGAATTTCCATAAAAAAGCTTGACGATGGGTGCGAAATGGCTATGATAGCTTTTCCTTTGCGGATGTGGCGGAATTGGCAGACGCGCAGGCTTCAGGTGCCTGAGAGTGGAAACGCTCGTGGAGGTTCAAATCCTCTCATCCGCATTCCTTTTTTCCGAATGCCCCCAAATTCTCACTTTCTACGTCGTTCAATTGCTTTTGCTCAACCTGTTTTTTGGCGGTGCGCCAGTCAATACCTGTAATCCGGGAAACTACCGATCCTGTTGACAGTATCGCAGCCGCTTCAGTTGACTATTTCCTGTGGAATGAGTATAATTCCGCAAAGAAAGGGATCCAATGAAAAACAGCCGACGGGAATTTGTTAAGCTTTCGCTGGGCGGAATCGGCGCGGGCGTTCTTTCATCAGCCCTTGGAGGCAGCAGGGCCGCCGGAAGTTCACGCCAGGGCGCCAAAAATGTCCTTTTCATTATTGTTGAAGACCTCAAAAATATCATGGGGTGTTACGGCAATCCGCTTGTGCTGACGCCCAACCTGGACCGACTGGCCCAAAAAGGCGTCGTTTTTGACCACGCGTATTGTCAGTTTCCTGTATGTAATCCCAGCCGGACATCATTTCTGACCGGTCTTCGGCCGGATACCACAAAGATTCTGGACAATGGGGTCCCCTGGAGCACACACGTCAAAAATCAAGTGACACTGCCGAAATTGTTCAAAGAGAACGGCTATTACACCGTCGGCATGGGAAAAATATTCCATGGCGAAAAAGACCACGATGACGTACAGGCCTGGGATGAACGGATGGATTTCGGTCAGACCGAAACCGGCAAGCAGGGCGAAGGCCGAAATATGACAGGCGGCAGAATCGAATGGTGCCGCTGGCTTGCGGCTCAAGGTACGGATGATGATCAGCCGGACGGCCGGCTGGCCGCCCGGGCGGTCCAGTTCCTGAATCAGCCGCACGACAAACCTTTCTTTATGGCATTGGGTTTTCATAAGCCGCACGATCCCTTTGAAGCCCCTAAAAAGTACTTTGATATGTACCCGCTGGACAAACTCATGCCGCCGGTGGTGCCGGACAATCACGCACCAAAAGAAGAGTTTATTCTCGGCAGTTCCTGGGCGTCTGTTTTCAAGGAATTTTCGCTGCAGGATCAGCGGGAATTTACACGAGCCTATTATGCGGCGGTGTCGTTTACCGATGCGCAGATCGGTCGGGTGATGGATGCGATGGATCGGCAAAATCTGTGGAAAGATACGGTGGTCATATTCATCGGCGACCACGGATACAACCTGGGAGAGCATCACTGGTGGAATAAAGCGGTTCTGTTTGAAGATGCCACGCGAATTCCGATGATTGCCGTGGTCGAAGGCGAAACCCCGCCGCATCGACGATGTGATCAGTTTGTGGAGTTGGTGGATTTGTATCCGACGTTTGCGGATCTGTGTGGATTGAAAGCGCCGGCAAACCTTGAAGGGCTCAGTTTTCGTCCCCTGCTCAGTGAGCCGGATAAGCCATGGAAGATCGCCGCATATACCCAGGTCCAGCGGGGCGGCACCGCCGGCAAATCAGTCCGGACCAGACGCTGGCGTTATAATGAGTGGATTCGCGACGGCAAAGTGATATGGACCGAATTATTTGATCACGCCAGCGATCCGCAGGAATATCGAAATCTTTCCGGAATGAGCGACTTCAAAGAGACCTGTCAGGAATTAAGCAGTCTTTTGAAATCAGGGCATAACCGTCTTCAGTGAAAGCCAGGATTGTACCGATAGCACGCTGTAGGAGCAAACTGCTGAATCGGGATCAAAATCAGTTGTTGTGTCAGGATTTCTCAATTAAGCGATCAAAGAATTCGATGATTCGAAATCCGACGTAGTACTCCCGTTTCCAATACCTGGCTCTGTAATAGCAGTCCCAGTAACTGATAACACGTTGTTTGATGAGTTCATAAAATCCGGGATTCTCTTCCAGAAAATCCTTGAACAGATCACCCTTAATATGGTTCAGTTCTTCTTCAATAACTGACAGTATTTCAACGACATACTCTCCAGCAAGTCGAATGACAAAGGGTGCAATCCATGCATTTTCGGACCTGATAATATGTCTCAAACACTTTTCGCGTACATAGCCGTTATGATGTCGTGAAAATAAGCAATTTAAAATATCGTACTGGACAGGATTGAAACTGTGACAGGCATAAACCAGATTGTCTTCATGAAAATAAATTCTTTCCGGGATTTCCAGTATCTCGTTTCCAAACTTTGCAGAGAATGAACCGCAAGGCTCAATCTCTGTACATAAATCAATCCCGTCAAGAACAGTTCTGACGTCGCCTGCAATGGCTGAAGGATAGGCTTTCAGGAGTCGATTAATAGTACTGCTCATGTCTTCCTGTACGTTAGTAATGTTGATTGTGTCATTCGGGAGTTGCCGTATATTTCCAATCTTCCGTCAAGCTCAATCACTTCTGCTCGATCCGCTTTTTGGCGGTGCGCCAGTCGATACCCGTAATACGGGCGACATCCTGATACGAGGGATATTTCGTATACAGCCATTTACAGTACTGGTTTAACAGCTCATCCGCGGAATAATTCGCCTGCTGCACCCCATTCAGGAATTCCTGAATCTGTGTGGTCGGTTTGAGTACCTGCGGCTGGTAGTCTTCCTTGAGGATGACCCGGCGTATGCACTGGGCCAATTCACGGACATTACCCGGCCACGGGTAGTCCCTGCCAAGGCGTTTCTGAATCACATCAAGCACTCTTTCCGACAATTCCGGAATATCCTGCCCCGTAATCAGCACACTGAAATGTTCTACTAATTCAGTTAGTTCGTCCGGATTTTCTTCGATGCGCTGGGCAAGACTGGGCATCTGGATGCAGTCGGCGCAGAGCCGGTAATAGAAATCGTCACGAAATGCCCCTGTGCGTCGCAGCTCTTCAGTCGGTCGATTGGTCGCCGCCACAACACGCCCGCAAAACCGTTTGGGTTTGTGGCTGCCGACCGGCGTAAAGGTTCTTTCCTCAAGCACTTTCAGCAGCTTGACCTGGACCTGGGGGGCCACTTCACTGATTTCATCAAGAAAAATCGTCCCGTGAGGCCTGCACAGGCCGAATAATCCATCGTGATCCGTAACCGCCCCGGTGAATGCCCCTCGCGTATGCCCGAACAGCTCGCTTTCCAGCAGTGTTGGCGCGTACTGGCTCAGGTTGGCGGCAACAAACAGGTTCGTAAAGCTGTACTGAAAGGCATTCGCCGCCGTGTCAAAGGGAATCCAGCCGCTTTTGCCGATGGCCGCCGCAGCCGCCCCCTTGCCGGAGCCGGTAGGGCCTTCAATCAGGGTGGCAAAATCCTCCATTTTATCCCAGAGATACTGCTCATACCCGCGGATATCCTGCGTAAAGATATTATTCCATAAGTCCATACGCAGCTTGCGCATACAGGCACTTCGCCCGACTAATCCCTGGTTGATAAAATAAAACGCCCGCCGGATCTGATAAAACAAGGCAAATGAACGGGCCAGTTGCGCCGGCGTGAATCCCCGCGCCGCAAGATGCTCAAAGGTCTTGCCGACAAAAGGAACCGGCAGCGACTTTTCCGGATTCTTTTCCTGTTTGCGAATAAGGGTGTCGAAATCCAGAGCAAATCGATGGAATACCTCAAATAAAAAGACATACTTCATCAACTCTCGATCTTCCAGATTAAAATGGTCAATCGAGGCGACTTGCCCCGGAATCTGATGGTCCAGCTCGGCCAGTTTGCCATGCACCTTATGGATGACCGCCGGAACAATTTGCGGCCAGGATAAGCCTTTGGTGTCGCTTTCGGTCAAGCCCGCGATTTGGCGATCAAGACTCTCTCTTTGTTCGCTGAACGGATTGGTATAGGACGCATCAGCGATTGTCTGAAAAAAAACTCGGTCAGCCTGGGGTATTTTGATAAGATTCATACATAAAATGTATATCCAGTATTCAAAAAATGCAATTAAAATTTTGTTTTATAGGAATTCTTTCAGGCGGATTAATTCATAAGTATTTTCAAATAAAGAGAATATGAAAGACTCGATAGCTGGCACGGGTTTTGATAAACATACTTACCTTAGAAATGAATTACATAAATTGATAAAAAGACAGGAAATGGACTAAATAATTCCTAAATTTGCGGTATTATCTGAGTTGCATCTGGAAGTTTTGGATGCAGTTTTGTATGATATCGCCAGTATTAAGACCAGACAGAACTTTGTTAAGGCATTTTTGAGGTCTTTGGAAGGTGTATTATGATACAATCGAGGGTAGAAAACGGATTATTTGTTGGATTTGATATCGGTAGCGAGGCCGTTCATTATGCTGTACTGAACAGCCGGGAGGAAGTCGTCTATTCGCCTTCTCCGATTAAGCATTTCGCCAATCCCATCGCAGCTCTCCGGCAGGCATGGGAAGATGTCTGTGCGCAGATAGAGCCGGGCCGGATTATCAACACCGCTTTCACCGGCAGCGGGGCGATCTTGCTGAAGGAGGCAATTCAGGGGGTTACCTTTGATTATGAAAGCGTGGCGATTCCCTATGGGGCATCGGTCATTGCGCCCGAGACGGGATATATCTTTCATATCGGCGCCAAAGACGCCTATTTCTTCCACCTTAAAACCATCCAGGGCCGGATGACGATTATCGAATGCCGCCCCAGTAGTAAATGCGGCGGCGGTTCCGGGACCCTGCTGGCCAAGCAATGCAAACGGATGCTGGAGGCTGAAGTTGGCGGACAGGAACAGTCCGATCCGCATGCCAGGTATGCACGGATTTACGCCCTGGCCGAAGAAAAAGCCCGACAGGCGCACACGCCCAGCGAGTTTCTGGCCCGATGCGGGATTGTGATTCAGTCCGACCTGATTCACAAGCAAAACGAAGGTGTCAATAAAGAAGACAATCTGGCGGGTCTGTTTCAAACCACCGCACGGAATTACGTGATCGATGTGCTGGGCAATCGCGAATTGTCTCCCCAGCAGGCGATTGGTACAGGCGGTGTGTTCAACAACCTGCTGATTAAAACCGATCTGGAAAAAGCCGTGGGACTGACAATTCAGCGGCCTGATTATTTCGAAAATATCGGAGCCATCGGCATTGCCCGCAAGGGTATGGATTCGCCGCAATACTACGTGCTGGATATAAAGGATTTGGATGCGGTCGCCGAGCAGGGCCGCAATCGCCGCAGCTTTGCCCCGGCACTCAGTTCCCATCTGCATCTGATTCACGAAACCGCTCCGGCCCCGGATAAACCCATTGCCGCCGGGACGGAGGTTGTCATCGGTATTGACGGCGGCAGCACGACGACCAAATGTGCCATGGTTCGGCTCGACGGAACACTGCTGGATAAATTGTATATCAAGACCAACGGCGACCCGGAAAACTCGCTCAAAGAGGTTCTTCGCTATCTGAGCCGGCACCGTGACCAGGTGATAGTCCGGGGTATCGGCGCCACAGGCTCGGCGCGAAAACTGTACGAAAAACTCCTGCTCAGCCGCAAAAAGGCCGACCAGCTTCGTCAGCAGGACAAGACCCCTTCGGATCGTATTACCGACGAGATTACCTGTCATGCCCTTGGTGTTCGGCACTACGACAAGCGTGTCGATACCATTTTTGAAATCGGCGGCCAGGATATGAAATACACCGTCTTCAATAAAGACGGCAGCGTGCGTGATGCCAAGATGAATTTCAGTTGTCAGGCCGGCTGCGGCCAGACACTCGAAAATATGGCCGACCTGATCGGTCTGGATGTACGGTCCACCCTGCAGGAGTATGCCCTGCGAGCCAAACGGATTCCAATTATTGACTCGACCTGCGGTGTCTTTATGGAGATGGACGAAACCCGGCTGATTTCCGAAGGCTTTACCAAGGAAGAAATCGCCGCCGCAATTGTTCGCGGAACCGCGGCCAGTTACTATCATAAATTCGTCGGCGGCGCCCAGAACACCGGCACCGTCTGTTCGGCACAGGGCGGTCCTGCGCTGGGCAAGGCGTTTCTGGCGGCGCTGGCACAGGTGGCCAACAAGGATATCTACGCCTACCCGCACCGCGAAATTTTCGGGGCCTGGGGAGCGGCTCTGGATGTGATTTCTCATATCCATCAGATCACACAAAGCGGCATGGCCTATAACACAGCATTTCGCGGCTGGGAACTGGTGACCATGGAATTCTGCAAGTCGCGCCAAAAATGCAAAGACGTCGTGGAACGCAGCTGCGAGATGCGGGATTGCGTTCTGGATGTATTTTCCATCGATAACGAAACGATTCTCAGCGGCGGATTCTGCCCCAAAGGTAATTCCGAAAGCCGCGAAAAGCCGCGAACCAATTATGTCGATGTCTTTCATTCGATTTTCGACAGACATTTCCGCCGATATGGGCTTCTGCTGGCCGACCTGGACGGCAAACCTGCCCCGGATAAAACCGTCGGAATCCGTCGGGCGACGTCAACCATTGCCGAAAAAGGCATCTGGTCGGCGGCATTGCTGGCCAGGCTCGGATTTGTGCCGGTGGCGTCCCCCGTCAGCGATACGGCCATTGCCCGTCAGGGCGTGGATCATTCCAAGACCGATTTCTGCATTGCCCGCAAACTGGTCACAGGCCATGCCATGCTGCTGATGGAACACCCCGGAATTCGCTATCAATTCAATCCGACCTTCATTGAGCATTTCCAGAAAGGCAGTCATGCCCTGAAATACTGTATTTATACAGAGTCCGAGGCGTTCATCCTGAATGATGACTTGTCGCTGGACCAGCAAAAGCAGCTCAGCCCGGTCTTGCAGTTCAACAGCGGCCCCGTCCTGGTGAACAATATCGATAAGGAAATGCGCAGCAAGGGGTATCGTTTCTCGCGCCGACAGATTACGGATGCAATCGAAGCCGCCGATGCTGCGGAAAAAGCCTTTCTCGATGAACTTTACGCCCGCGGCGACAGCTTCCTCGAAAAAACCAGAGACCGCATTACCTATCTCGGCATCGGCAGGGATTATGTTGTCCTGGACCCGGAAGCCAGTTCCTACGCCGGCGCCATGTTCTCGCAGGCACGAGGACTGGATTTCATCCCGCAGATTTTCCTGCGGCATCGCTTTGCCGCGTTAAATCACGAGTTGAAACAGGCCGAATACTGGTGCGAAAGTATTGACATTCTGCGTGCCCACCTGTATGCGGCCTCGCGTCCGGGATTGTATCCCATCCGCCTGATGAATTTCGGCTGTGGCCCGGACAGTATGAAAATATATCATGAAGAACGCATCCATCTTGCCGGCGGCAAGCCGATGCTGACATTGTTGACCGATGCACAAACCAATAACGCCCCGTTCCTTACGCGAACCGAGGCATTTGAGCGTGTGGTGCATTGCCATTATCTTAAGGAGCATGAACATGATCGACGTAACGACCCCAAATCGCATCGCAGGACGGACATGGTTGATTCCCTTCATGGGAATCGGCAGCCGCATCGCGGTGGCGTGCCTGCGTCATTATAATATCGAAGCAATTGTCCTGCCGACCAACACCCCCGAAGGGTATGAATTGGCCCGCAAGCATATCCATACGGAAGTATGCCATCCGCTCAAGGGGGTTGTAGGTGACTTGCTGGGCTTTCTGGAACAGGAAAAGCAGCGCCTCGGCCGGGATGCGGTTGCGGACCGTTATGTGGTTGTTCTGCCGACGACGGATGGGCCGTGCCGGTTTGGAAAGTACCGGGAAACAGTACGGTTTTTTCTCGATGATGAAGGGTATTCGGATATCCCCATCTGCGGCCCGACAACCAAAACGGATTACCTTGATATTCTGGGCGGCAAACACACCGCCCGTGATCAAATGGCAATACAAAAACTGCTGCTGCGAGGTCTGATTGCCAGTGACCTGCTGGATGATGTCACGCTTCGCTACCGGCCGTATTGTCCCAAACACGAAGTCGAACAGCTCAAGGAATCACGATTAACCGAACTGGAACAATGCCTTGGGCGGGGGTGCGATGTAAAGGAACTGATTGCCTGGGGACAGGAGACGGCCCGTCTCTTCAGTCGGTTTCAAACCGGCCGGCGTTTCCCGCTGGTATTGTATTCCGGCGAGATTTATATGCGGATGCATGATCCTTATACCGGCCATGTGATTGAAAAACTCGAAGAGAATCGTCTCGAAGTCGTCCGCTGTTCAATGATCGAATGGTTTGATTATATCAATTGTACCAATCTGCTTCAAAATCGGCAATCCCTTGCAACGGCATTAAAGACCCTGGATTGGCGTGAATTGCTGGGCGGTATTGCCGCCTGGACAAAGCTGACTGTCAAGCACGCTTATATACGACATATCCGGAACCGAATGTCGGAACCATTTAAAGAGATCCTGAGCGGCAGACACTCGTTGCCCCCCATGATGACCCTGCTCAAGACCGTGGAAAATGCCAGGGAATTTCATAGTGCCGTCAGCGGCGAGTCCATCCTCGGGGTTGGTATGGTCTATGTATTGCTGCATGGCTTAACCGGCCATCATGGATGCGGCATTTCCGGAATCTTCCATGTGGGACCATTTACCTGTATGCACGAAGGGGTGGTCACCGCCAAGACCGAAGGGATGCTTCGTCATTGGCGAAAACAGCACCCCGATGTCGTCTTTCCGGTGATTGATGCCTATTTTGGGGACTCCCCCAATCCCAATCTGGATGCCGAAATCGCCATTTTCCGTGAGCAGTGCTACCAGAAGCAGCATCTGGCCGCCCAACGGCCGGAGATTGCCTCGGCTGGCTAACTCAGGCCCGTAGTTTGCTATAAATAAAGGTGGTTTACATAATCTTTAAGGCCGGGACCTCTACCCCGGCCTTTTTTGTACATAAGAGTTGGTTATACAATTATGGCCTGTTAAGTATACATAAATTGCACATCTTTATTTTATATATCAGCTCCATCCTTTTTATGAAATCTTGTAAATCATTTATATATATATGCTTATGGTTATTTTGAGGAGTGGCACGTTCTTTGTTTATGTCATTATAGAGTCACAAAAAAGTTAAGAATGCAAGACATGAAGATAAGAAAGGATGTGTCAAATGACCTGGACATGGTTGACAGTTCTGAGCATGATGCTGATCGGGATGCTCTTGATCATTGGAATCGCAACGGAAACCACACGAATACAAAATAAAATGCAGAAAGGATGTGTACGATGAAATGGATCACGGGCTTGGGAATGGCCGCCGGCGTAGTATTGGTAATGGGTATGGTATCGCAGGCAGTCCACGGCCAGGATAAAACGGTGGTCAAACCTTTGCGGGTGGGAGTGTACGATTCCCGTTGTGTTGCGGTTGCCTGTGCCCCCACCGAATGGTGGAATACCCAGGTCCGCGAAAAGATGAAGGAGATGGAAGCAGCAAAGGCGGCGGGAGATGAGCAGAAAATCAAAGAACTCGAACAGTGGGGTGGCCAACACCAGCAAAAAGCGCATCGGATGGCTTTCGGTACCGCATCAGTCAAAGAATTGCTGACTTCGGTGGCAAAAGAATTGCCCGCGATTGCTCAGGTCGCCGGCGTCGATATGATTGTCAGCAAATGGCAGATTGATTATCAGGTCGAAGGGGCGGAGTATGTGGATGTAACCGATGCCGTTGTTGCCTTGTATAAGCCCAGTGAAAAGACGCTGAAAACAGTGGAATCGGTCAAAAAGACAAAACCGATTTCCGAAGAAGAAATTTTGAAGATCAAGGATTAATTGTGGTAACCATAGAACATTCAACTAAGATATTAGATATGCAGGACAAACAGACAATCCAGTCCGTGGTGGGCTTGCTGGCGGAAACACATGGACCAGCGTATCCCGAACCGATTCAATCCTATTTTGACCATTACGGGCTGGATTGGCCCTGTGCCCGTCACTGGTTCGGATGGTTTGCCAGTCGAGACCGGAAACTGGCAGGGCATGTCTGGATGCCTTCGACGTGTAAAGCCATCGTCGTTGTCTTACATGGCTACATGAACCACACCGGCCAGATGAAACATTTGATTGCCGGATTGCTGGATAACGGCTTTGCGGTGGGGTCGTTTGACCTGCCCGGCCATGGACTGAGTGAAGGAAATCAGGCGGCATTGGGAGCTTTAGGGGATTATACGCAGGCGTTGCGGGATTTTGTGAAGGAAATCAGGCTCATGCTGAGTGCTGAAATAAGCACAGGCAGGCCCCGGGGGTTGCGGGCGGGATTATGTTTCTATTCGATTCCCGGCCTGCCCCCGACCGGATCCGCCATGAAAATCCATTTTGTCGGATTCAGCACGGGTGCGACGGTGGGCATCGACAACCTGATTTCCGGGCACGGTGACCTGTTTGACAAAGTCGTCCTTGCCGCCCCCCTGATTCGATGGCGGGGCTACAAGGTCTCAAAGGCAACTTATGCCTTTTACCGGACGTTTACGGATCGAGTCCCGCGTATGCCCCAGGCCAATTCCTCAGACCTGGATTTTCTCTATTTTAACAGACATTGCGACAGCCTGCACACCCCTGTGGTCTCACTCGACTGGGTCAAGGCGATTTTTAATTGGAACGACCAGCTCGTCCGGGTCCAACCCAGCCCAAAAGAGTTGTTTATTTTGCAGGGAGATAGAGACACCACGGTGGATTGGCGTTATAATACCCGGCTGCTGCGGGACAAATTCCCCGCGGCGCGAATGGAGATCATTCCGGCCGCAAAGCATGAGTTGTTTAACGAGGCACAACCCTGCAGGCAACATGTGATTGGCCGGGTTGTCCATTATTTAAATCAATAAGGAGACAGCAGGCATGGAAACCAAACGAAAAACCAGAGGCTCCTGGGGAATACGTTTATTTATTATTTTGCTAAGTACTGTTTTTGGAGTTCTTTTCTTTTGGCTGCTCAACTTTATCACCAAGGACATCGGTACAATGGAAGGTCCGTGGTATGATGCAGTGCGTACCCGATATGTTGATTCTGCAACCGATGATAAACGCAAAGCATTGCAGAAAGAGCAGCAGGACATCGGACGCATGATCCAGATCCAGCGTGAACAGCAGAACCTGCTCAGAGACAGTACCAGCAGCCTGCAAAACACGATGGAACAGCTCCTGTCACTGCAAAAAGAAAGCCTCCAGAAAAATGTGGAGTTTTCCGAACAGAGCCGCCAGACCCTGCGGGAAAGCCAGGTCGCATTTCTGGAAAACCAGAAAATCTATGAACAGTATAACCAGAAGATTGCCGAATTGACCAGCCAGCAGCGGATTGTGGAAGACGATCTTGGGGTATTGAATGAAAAAATCAAGCTCAAAGAACAAGACGCTCAGTTCGAATTCCAGCAGTTGGTGCAACAGCATAAATGGAAAATCGCGGCAATCCAACTGGGAATCCTGGTGCCGATTTTCCTGGCCATTTCCTGGCTGTTTATGAAATATCGTACAAGTACATATTGGGCGATGGTCTGGGCGGCATTTATTGCGGTCTTTATCAAGTTGTTATTGGTTGTCAACGACGTATTTCCCAAGCAATATTTTAAATATATCGTTCTGCTTGTGGTACTGGCGATTGTTATCCGCATTCTGATATACCTGATCCGGATGATTGTCTCACCCAAAAAAGAACTGCTTATTCGCCAGTATCAGCAGGATTATGACAAGCACATTTGCCCCATTTGTTCCAAACCCATCCGTATCGGCCTGCTTCGTTATGCATGCGGTTTACGGAAAAAGACAACGCTGGTTCTGGGCCAGGATAAAGATGCGCTTTCCCAGCAGGTCTATACCTGTCCTTCCTGCGGTACCTCACTGTACGATAAATGTGACTCCTGTGGCCAGATACGGCACACCCT
>JBDKVE010000106.1:0-8537 GCA_039679345.1 Anaerohalosphaeraceae bacterium | reverse complement strand
CTTCAGTGCACGTGCTCAAAGCATTATAGCCATCGGGACCTGTGCAACCTTTGGCGGTATTCCAGCCGCAAACCCGAAACCAACGAGTGCGCTCAGTGTGGATGGTGCTCTTGCTTCCTTAGGCAGAACTGCAACCGTAATCAATATTCCCGGTTGTCCTGCTCACCCAGACTGGTTTGTTGGGACAGTCGTCAATCTTCTGGCAGGTTATGCAGTTGCTCTGGATGGATTTAAGAGACCCAAACTCTACTTCGGAAAAAAGATACATGATACCGGAAACTGCCCGTTCAAAGGGGCTAACGAAGTGCATAATCTCGGCGAGCAAGGCTGTCTCAAAGAAATCGGCTGCAAGGGACCTCGTACTTATGCCGACTGTTACAGTCGAAAATGGAATAACCCCGGACAAGGTCAGGCCGGCGTAAACTGGTGTATCGCTGCACGCACCCCCTGCCATGGATGCACCCAACCCGACTTTCCGGATGGTATGACTCCCTTTTATGATCTCCACGACATGCAGGAAAGTTAATCCAAGTCGTCTCCTACTATAACCATGATTAATGTTTATATTCCAAGGATATACAGAATGGCTACAACCATTAAAATTGATCCCGTAACCAGAATTGAAGGTCACTTAAAAATAGAAGTCACTGTCGAAACCGTCAATAATGTCCAGCAGGTCATTGACGCCAAAAGCTCCGGAACCATGTTTCGCGGATTTGAGAAGATTCTGCTGAACCGCAATCCTCTCGATGCTCCGCATATCACCCAGCGAATCTGCGGAGTCTGCCCGATTTCTCATGGTATGGCAAGCAGCAAAACTCTGGAAGAAGCCTTTGGGGCGGTTCCCCCGGCCAACGGCAGAATTCTGCGAAATCTAGTGCTCGGATCGAACTTTATTCAGTCCCACATCCTGCATTTCTATCATCTGGCAGCACTGGATTATATCAACACGAAAGGTATTCTCGATATGGCCCCGTGGTCTTCCCGATATATCACCCCGGATATGGTCAGCGGTGAGCTGGCCGGGGTGCTGGTTGGTCATTATGTCAAAGCTCTGGAAATGCGTCGAAAAGCCCATCAGATGGGCGCCATTTTCGGTGCCAAGCTGCCCTGTGCTCCGACATTGGTGCCGGGAGGGTGTACCGAAACAGTGACTTCCGCAAAAATATCGGACTTCCGGAAACTGCTGACGGATGCCGAACAAATTCTCGATTTTATCAACACCGTATATATTCCTGATGTGGAAGCCCTTGCCGGCCTGTTTCCACAGTATCTTCAGATCGGTCGCGGCTGCGGAAACCTCCTGGCTTACGGTGTTTTCGATCTGGACAGTAATGGCGGCACCAAACTGCTTGCGCAGGGGCGCTATACAGACAATATGCTCCAGAACCTGGATGTGGCCAGCATTACCGAAGATGTCGCACATTCGTGGTACAGTTCACCCAGCGGCCTGAATCCCGGCAAAGGACTTACGGATGCCGCTTATGGCAAAGCCGGAGCCTATAGCTGGATCAAGGCGCCGCGTTATGACGGCAAGGCCCACGAAGTCGGCCCGCTGGCTCGAATGTGGATTAACGGCGATTATCGCAATGGAATATCTGTCATCGACCGGCTGGCGGCACGGGCATGGGAAACCAAAAAGGTCGCCGATGCCATGGTCGGCTGGCTGAATGAACTGATTGTCGGCGGATCGACATTCAGCTATAAACGTACCCCGTCGTCTGCGACAGGAATCGGCCTGACGGAAGCACCACGCGGTGCCCTGGGACACTGGGTCGATATTACCAACAGCCGCATCAGCCGGTATCAGGTCATTACGCCGACGGCATGGAACTGTTCACCGATGGATGATTCAGGCCAGAATGGACCTGTCGAGCAGGCCCTGATCGGCACCCCGGTCGCAGACCTCCTCCAGCCGATTGAAGTTTTGCGGGTCATTCATTCGTTTGATCCCTGCCTGGCCTGTTCAGTGCACCTGGTACGGCCGGACAACAAAAAAGTCGAAACCGTCATTGAAGTCTCATCTGCCAGATAACAACTGATGATGTGAAAGCTATCGCAATGACACAATCACGCACACCGATTCTGGTCCTGGGCATCGGTAACATCCTGCTTCGGGATGAGGGGATCGGTGTGCGTGTTATTGAAGCACTTGGGCAGCAGCAATTGCCGGATCAGGTCGAATTGGTAGATGGCGGCACGGCGGGAGCAGATTTACTCGACATCCTGTCGGATCGCCAGATTGTAATTATCGTTGACGCTGCCGTATTTGATGCCCCTCCAGGCACCTTGCTTAAGTTTTCATCGAGCGACCTTTTGCCACCACAACAAACAGTGTTATCTTTACACGACCTGGATATCGTTCAAACACTGGCCATGACACATCTGCTAAAATGCCCTCCCATAAAAGTAATCTTTTTGGGGATTGTCCCAGAGATCATCGAACCTGGATTGGAATTGTCCAAAACGTTGCAAGAAAGACTGCCTCACTATGTACAGTGCGTGCTTCAGGAGTCAAGCCCTCATTATACTTGACAAGTATGATTTTGCCGCGAGGATGGTCACAGAATGCGTCGAAATCCTACGTAGCCGCGACTCTGGCGGACAAATTCGTTCAGGATCAGATAAACTAAATTCTGGACTTTGGCAAAAACGCTTAAAATATCTCATAAAACAGCGAGACCTTCATGTTTTGTATTTTAAGGTTTCGCAAAATCCAGTTTATGGGACGCGACCTCCGGGCCGATGAATTGGCGGCGCAGATTCAGCCGCAATACCGCAAAGAAATCCATATCGGCGATTCCAAACAGTTGTATTTCACCAAAAGCATTCGTATTCCAGAGGTGGATCATAAGGTGCGGATTGTGATTCTGTGGGCGAAGAAGAATGACACAGAAGCCAAAAAGATAGTGGTCTGTAATCAGACCCATTGGGATATTATACGCGTCTTGAAGGTGTATCGTTGTCGCTGGACAGGCACGGAGTGCTTCCATCGGGACGGCAAGCAGCATTTGGGCATGGGCGCATGTCAGCTCAGGAACGGCCGTGGTCAGACCCGCCACATGTACCTGGTCTTCCTGGCGCACAGCGTCTTGATGCGTCAATTGCGGCAGAGCCGTGCGTGTGAGTGGGCACGGGAACATCTGACGACCATCGGGCAAGCATGCAGGAGCGTACTTCGACAAACTTTCAGTGACACCGTCGCATGGATCATCGAACGGATTGGAGGAGATAAGTGGAATTTTAACCGGATTAAAGTACAATTGGCTTTACCTTAAAATGCAAAACTTCAGTTAAATAGTTATAGTGTCCAGAATATTTGGTTGTAATCTTATAATGAGGTTGATTATGGCAAAACTCGTATCCAAAACTCGATGTATCGGGATTTTAACTGCAGGCGGAGATTGTCCCGGTTTAAACGCTGCCATTCGCGCCGTCACCAAGCCGGCAATTAATGAATATGGGATGACGGTTGTCGGCATTCTTGACGCGTTTCGCGGACTTGTCGAAAACCGGGTGATTCACCTCGAACAAAAGGATGTCAGCGGCATCCTGACCCGCGGCGGGACTATCCTGGGAACCAGTCGTGACAAGATTCACAAGATGCTAATGGGCGGAAAATACCGCGATATGGTCCCAGTTGCCGTCGAAAACCTCAAACGCCATCATATCGACTGCCTGGTTTGTCTGGGTGGCGGCGGAACACTCAAAAACGCCCTGAGGCTCCATGAAGAGGGTAAAATCAATGTCATTCATCTGCCCAAAACGATCGACAACGATATTGATGGGACGGATGTCTCCTTCGGGTATGACACTGCCATGCAAATTGCCACCGATGCCATAGACAGGCTGCACACCACAGCCACAAGCCATCACCGCATCATCGTCTGTGAAATCATGGGACATAATACTGGCTGGCTGACTCTGAGTTCCGGTATTGCCGGCGGAGCAGATGTAATCTTGATACCGGAAATCCCCTACAATCTGGATATTGTGGCCGAATATCTCCAGGAACGCCGGCGTCGCGGCAGCCGCTTCTCGATTATTGCCGTAGCCGAAGGTGCTATTTCTATCGCACAAGCCAGGGCTCGTGAAAAAGCCCTTGCCAAATCGATCAAAAATAAAACAAGCAAGAAAAAACGTAAAAAAATATCCTCCGATGCTCTTGGCATCACAGAATTGGAAGATAGTCTGAACGATTCGATGGAAGATGACATGCAATCCTACAAGCTGGTTCAGGAACCCATGGCAAGCCGGCTGGCCCGGCAGCTCCAGGAGATTACCGGGATAGAAGCCAGAGTAACCTCCCTCGGACATGTTCAGCGCGGAGGCACCCCCAGTTCCTTTGATCGCCTGCTCTGCACACGATTGGGAACCAAAGCAGTACAATTACTGGCCAGGGGAGAATACAACGTCATGGTTGCCTATGATTCCGGCATCTGCAAGCCGATTCCCATCGCAGACGTTGCAAACAAACGCAAAACCATCCCTCTATCTCATCCCATGATCGTTTCAGCCCGTCTGGTCGGAACCTGCCTGGGCGATGAAATTCCAAAATTCTAATTGAACGGTTTGCGATTTGCACTAACGGCTCCTGGCCACTCGTTCGACCTGTTCATGATATTTCTGGATATTTTCCCGGGGATTGAGCTGCTGGGCACGTCGGTACAAATAAACGTCACTGTCTCTCGTCCCGGGCAGCTCTCAAATGATCACCGTTTGAGTTAGAACTATAGCGTACAGGCATATCCCCCGTTTTAAAGCCGATACTGACAGAGGGTATTTCGACCCTGATCGTACCGTCATAATCGGCGGCGACACCGACTTCGGCACCATTGTGATATAGCCGCACCTTGCTGCCGTCCGCCACGGCGGCGACATGCTGCCATTGGCCTGTCGAAAACAGCACACCTCCATTGACATTCACCCCGATTCCATTTGCCTGTGTCACCTGCAGTTCCAGATTATTCCGGTTTTTCTCGCAGGTATCTGGAATTGAAATTCATGAAATACTGCGGCTGTTCTATTTATAATAAAATTCAGCATTATCGTATCATGTTGATTTGTCAGATGTTAACAAAAACCGACATGACTATCTCGCAAATTGCCCTGGAAATCGGTTTTGCCAACATATCCCACCTTTCTCGTTATTTTCATGAATCGATGAAAATAAGCCCGTCGGGCTATCGTAAAAAACATTCGCAGGTGACGTTTACTCCGTGAACTTCAAACTTCAGTTCATCTGACGACCTCGGCTTATTTCTACTATGATACCCTCCAGATGGCTCGGTTTGCGACAATTCTGGGCAAAGAGGCAGACATTTTACCGGGAAAAGTAAAGGTTTAATTTTGGGGTTATCGACCTGAAGAAAAACATAATATTGTTGACATTTTCGGTGGATTTCGGATATTATGGAATCATCGGTTATGTTGCGGCGGTCAAGTAAAACAGGGAATGGAGCTTTGGCTCTGGCATGGGTATAGATATGAAAAATACCGACTCTCTTAAAAGTTATATCATTCTTGTTATCGCTATTGTTGCAGTAAATATTATTATCAAAATAACGGTCCATCCACCCGGTGTAAATAATCCGATTTATTACAGGTCTGGTACCTGTATTGTAGGGATTTATTTACTGGGACATGTCCTTTATGCATGGAAATCCAACTTATCCGAATTATTTAAAAGGGCTCTTTTCGCTGTTCCATTTGCTTTGATCTTCTCGGTATTAGCCTACTTTGTGTGGGGCAAATACTTCTGGAGTATAATGTTGAGCGTAATATTGCTTTTGTTTCTGCTTTTGAAGGCACAGAATTGGAAACAGCATTTTTTTGTCATTTTGATTCCTGCTTATCTATGCTTGCCGTTTTCAAAGTATTTATGGATGCCTTTTCCTGAATCTCAAAATATGATGTATCTCTATAGCCGTTCAGTATTGATCTTTTCTGGTTTTATTATCCTATATAGTTTTACCGCGCACTATCTGATAAAATTAGAACAAACAGAATCCCCTGATTTAAAAAACATATTTATTCGATCAATGAAATTTAACGTTGCTGTTATTCTGTTTACTGCCTCATATTTTCTTGTAGATTACATCAGCAATCAACTCCATGTGGATTTTACAGTCCAATTATCGGTGAACATCCTGTTATCCATATTGTATTTAGTCATTATTTATCGTTATGATCTATTTCTTGATGAAAACAGCGGGAGGCTGAAAAAAGAGAATAAAATCAAAAAATTAGAGAGTGAATTGCACGAATTTTATATGAATGAGCGGCAGAAGCTACAAAAATAGCATTCAAGATACAACTATTTGTCAAGATGATGGAGAATTTCAAATAACGCCTGAATGAAAGATAAAGGGCTATCTCAGGGCGACCCGCAGGTCGCCCGTACATCTGTTCAGTGAATCACTCCACACTTCGATTAACCAGCTATAGAATAATGCAAACAAGGCAATTGACAGGGCTTTTTGAATCGCTACAATAGGGACAACAAATGTCTATTATTTAGAAGGATGGATATGGTTGCGCTTGAATTACAGGATGTGCAAAAGTCGTTCGGGCCGGTTCGGGCGGTGGATGGGTTGAGCGCCACGGTTGAAGCGGGCTGCATTTACGGATTTCTGGGGCCTAACGGGGCGGGCAAGACCACCACCCTGCGGATGATTGTCAATATTTTGCGGCCGGACCACGGGACGATTACGCTTTTGGGCAACGGGGCCGGCCCGCAGATACGCAATCAGATCGGCTATATGCCGGAAGAACGCGGCCTGTACCGAAAAATGAAGGTCAAGAAGCTGCTGGGGTATTTTGCCTCGCTTAAAGGGATTGCCCCCGGCCAGATCCGGAGCCAAGTGTCGCAATGGCTGGAGCGGGTGGAGCTGGCCGGCTGGGCGGATAAGAAGGTCGAAGACCTGTCGCGGGGGATGCACCAGAAGCTGCAATTTGCCGTGACGGTCATCAACGCCCCATCGCTTTTGATTCTCGATGAGCCGTTTTCGGGGCTGGACCCGCTGAATTATGAACTGCTCAAGAACCTGATTGTCCAGATGCGCAGCGAGGGCAAGACGATTCTTTTTTCCACGCACAACATGCACGAGGCCGAGACGCTGTGCGACTCGATTCTTTTGATTAACAAGGGCAAAAAGGTGCTGGACGGCACGCTCGGCGATATCCGCAGCCGGTATCAATCCAATTCGGTGCTGCTGGAGGCCCAGGGCGATTTGAGCCAGCTCGATACGCTGCCGATGACAGCCCGCGTTGAACGGCGGGACCATCTGATGGAGGTGCATCTGAAGGATGGGTACGATTCGCAGGATTTGCTGACTGCTATAGTCGGCAAGATACGCATTCGCCGGTTTGAGGTGAAGACGGCCTCACTGCACGAGATTTTCATCCGTCTGGTAGGAGCCGACCATGCGTAAGATTCTGACGATTGCGGCCTGTGAATTCGGGGAAATGATCAAAACCAAGACGTTTCTGATCAGTGTGCTGATGACGCCGCTGATTATGATCGGCATTATGTTTTTTACGACCCGCCTGATGAAGCGGCCGGCCGGACCGCGTCCGCCGCTGGTGATCGGGGTTACGGATATGTCCGGACAGGTAACCGATGCCATCAAAAAGCAATTTGACGATTATAATCACTCTAATCCCTCACGGCAGATTGTGTATCGAGCGGTCGAAGACGGCGGGCAGGCTGAAGAGGCCGGCAAGACGCAATTGCGTTCGGGGGCGATTCACGGCTATATTCTGATGGAGAAAGGCGTTTTTTCCGAAGGGGGCAAGGTGCGGCTTTTCACCTATAAGCCCAAGCCGTCGGATACGGATATTTTCTTCACGGCGGAAAATATGATACGCGGGGTGGTTATCGACCAGCGCTGCCGGACACAGAATATCGACCCCAAGCTGCTCAATCAAATTCGCAGCGTGTCGATTGAACGCATCGAAGTCGGCGAAACGGCTGATAACCAGAAGGTGCAAAACGAAGCGAATATGGTCACGCGGATGATGATTCCGTTCTTTTTCATGTTTATGATTTATATGGGGATTATGATCAGCGGCCAGCATATTCTCAGCAGTATTATCGAGGAGAAAAGCTCGCGCATTATCGAAATGATGCTGTCGGCGGTCAGCCCGCTGGAGATGATGGCGGGCAAGATTCTGGGATTGTCGGGAATCGGGCTGGCGGTGATGAGCTTGTGGGCGGGGACAGCTTACGGCACGGCGAGATCGCAGGGGCTGACGGTCGATGTCAGCGGCATGATGGTGTTTTATCTGCTGATTTATTATATCCTTGGATTTGTGCTGTTTGGGGCGGTGATGGCGGGAATCGGCTCGATCTGCAACACGCTCAAAGAATCGCAGAGCCTGATGATGCCGATGGTGATGCTGTGCGTGCTGCCGATGATTTCGTGGTTTAACCTCGTGCAGAGTCCCAATGGATTATTTGCACGGGTGCTGTCGTTTATTCCGCCGGTGACACCGCTGGTGATGATGCTGAGGCTGTCGGCGACAACGGATGTCCC
>JBDKVE010000105.1:0-10464 GCA_039679345.1 Anaerohalosphaeraceae bacterium | reverse complement strand
CAGATTCGCGAGGATATGCGGGTCATGTCACAGATCTGGGATGACACGGTGAATCCGAATGCTCAGCAGGGCTGGTTCACGATGCAGTTTGTCGGCGGCCTGTTCAATACCAGCTCAGCCACATCGGGTATTTTCATTGGAGATTACGGGGTTGTATTTTTACAGAACGTGGATTATCCGCTGATGCCAACGGATCAGGCCGAGGTGACAACTCAGCCCAAAGACCCTGCCGCAGATGAAGTATGGCAAAAGGCCAAAAAGAAAATTCAGGGGCAAGCTGTAGAAGAAGAACCCCGGGATAAAGAGGCTATCCTGTACGATGAGGAACAAGTGGAAGCACTGAAGGAAAAATGTATCAAAGCCTTTCGTCATGCTGCCAACATCCGCAATCTCGAACCTGAACAGTGGGTGGTGCTGGTGATACGCCACACATCCGAAGAAAATGCGGTTGCAGCCGCAGATGAAAACGCCGAAACATTAATCGATAACACGTCCACAATGATGCTCCGTGCTGCTAAAAAGGATATTGATGTCTTTGCAAAAAAATCGGATAACCTGGAGCAATTTATGAAAACCGTTCAGGTTCTGACCTACTAATCCCGCTTGATCCGCACAAAAAAACAGGGCGTTCTTTCTGTACTCAAACGAAAGAACGCCCTCGGTGTTTTATACCTGTTTATAGTGCCCGAACCGCCGCCAGTATCTCAGCCACTTCCGCCATCCGACCCGCCCCCACATCGCCGCAGGCCAGCCGCCCTTCGGCGGGGCCGACAAATTGCACGTTTAACTCTTTCATCAAAATCTCGACATTCTTTTTCACAATCGGATTATTCCACATCCGCGTGTTCATCGCCGGAGCAAACAAAATCGGCTTTTGCCAGCAGGCACATAGTGTCGTACTAAGCAGGTCGTCACAGATTCCCACCGCCGCCTTGGCAATGATGTTGGCCGTCGCCGGGGCTACCACGACAATCTCCGCCGCAGTCGCCAGATCGATATGGCCGATCTTAAACTCATCCGGAGCCGACCACAGGCTCGTAAAAACGGCATTGCCGGTTACCGCCTCAAAGGTCTTGGGGCAAATCAGCTCACAGGCCGCCGCCGTCATAATCGTATAGACAGAATATCCTCCGCCGGTCAGCTTGCTGGCCAGATCCGCCGCCTTATACGCAGCGATCCCGCCGCTGACACCCAGCACAATGGTTTTTTTACCCTGCGAGGATTTCCCGTCGGAAGTCATAGCTTACAGCGTAAACTTCTCTTTCGGCTTGGCAACCGTCAGATCCAGAACGATCTTGCCCTGACGAATTTCCTCAACCACGATTTCAACGGCTGTCTTGCCTTCAACATTATCAATCAAAGGACGACTGCCTTCCATCATCTCCAGCATCCGCTTCTGAATCAGTGCCGACAGTTTAAATCGACCGCCTACCTTACTCAAAACCACGCCGTCTTTCAGTGCTTCAATCATTATATTCTCCTGTTACATCTGGATTAATTGTACAACCTCTTCAATCGCCCGTTCCAATTGATCGTTAACCACCAGGTGATCATACGTTTTTCGGGCAATATCCATTTCTTTTTGTGCCGCTTCAATTCGTCGTTTCTTGCTCGCTTCATCTTCGCCGCGTCCGCGTCCTTCCAGACGTCGCATTAATTCGTCCGGGCTGGGCGGCATGATAAAAATCATCATCGCCTCGGGATACTGCTTCTGAACCTGCATCCCGCCCTGCACATCAATTTCCAAAATCACCGGCCTGCCCGCCGTCAGTGCTTCTTCCACCGGCTGCCGCGGCGTACCATAATAATTGCCGTACACATTGGCATATTCAATAAAACCCTGCTCGGCAATTCGCTGTTCAAAGTCTTCTTTTCTGATAAACCAGTAATCCCGACCGTTAACTTCGGCATTGCCGGGCCGGCGGGTCGTACACGACACACTCAAGAAAGCATCCGTTCGGCGTACCACTTCCCGGCACAGGGTACTCTTGCCAACCCCTGACGGCCCGCTGATGACTGTCAGTTTTCCTTGACGACCTGTCATACGCGACTACTCGATGTTCTGAACCTGCTCTTTGACGCGATCAATCGCACATTTAATGTCGATCACACACTGGGCAATGGTCGCATCCGAGGCCTTACTGGCAATCGTATTGGCTTCCCGCAGCATCTCCTGGGTAATAAAATCCAGCCGTCGTCCCACCGCGTCGCCTTTCTGACAGCAGGACTCAAACTGTGTCACATGCGAGTCCAGCCGGGTAATTTCTTCATTGATATCGCTGCGGTCGGCATAAATGGCAACCTCCCGGGCCAGCAGATCGTTATCAATCCGCAACTGCGCCTGGGACAGCAGTTCTTCCACGCGTTTTCGCAGTTTCTCATGGTACTCACGCACCACAGCGTCTTTTCGCTGGCCAATCAGCTCCAGATCATTCCGCATCTTGCGGCAATGACCCAGCAAATCCTCCGCCAGTGCACGCCCTTCTTCCAGCCGACTCAGCTTGAGCTGCTCCAGCGCCTCGGAGGTCAGCTTTAAAATCGTGCTTTTCATGCGTTCAATATGTACAGCGTCCGGAATAATCGGCTGAACAATCCCGGGCAGTCCCAGCATCGCCGCCAGATCGATGGTGCATTGCGTTGCACCCTCAGGCACCAGCCGCCGCAGCCGTTCCACATAGGAGTTCAGCGTATTCTCATCGATATCAAACAGCGCCTGGCCCGACACATTCTTGAGCCGCAGTGAATAATTCAGCGTTCCCCGCTGAATACTGTCGCGCATCTGCTTTTCAATCTCGCCTTCCAGAAACGCCGCAATATCCGGCAGACGCAGGGTTGCCTTGAAATACCGGTTGTTCACCGAGCGAACCTCGACGGTATAAACTACCCCCTCGATTTCCGCACACGCTTGGCCAAACCCTGTCATACTGCTGATCATATCAAACTCCGTAATCCGGATTTATTTCGCAGCTTCGTTTCCCGCAGGCACTGCAGGTTGCTCCGCAGCGGGCTGCTCAGTCGTCGCAGACTGTTCGGTCGGCCGTGCCGTTTCCGGCTGAGGCTGAGCGGACGGAGCCGGCGTTTCCGTCGTCACTGGAGCAGGCTGTTCACCGCCGGCCGTTGCAGGAGCCGCGGGAGTGGGAGCTTGAGTCGTCGTCTCTGGTGCCAGCAAATCAGTGGAGTCCGAAGGACGCATGAACATTCCCATACAGACGGTCATCAGCAGCCAGGCCGCCGTTAAACCAATCGTCAGCCACGTCAGAAAATCTCCCGTTCGGGTACCCAGCAGGCTGGATGCCCCTGAACCGCCAAACGCCGCAGCCAATCCGCCGCCGCGACCCTTTTGCAGCAGAACCACAACGCACAGCGCAACCGCAACCAGAACCCACAGCACAATCATTATGTGCCAGAAAAACGAAATCGCCGCCAACGGAAGCATCATATCTGTCTCCTAATTTTGTTATTTTCGGTTATATGCAAAGTTTATTCGTGTCCGGCACGGCGCTGTACACGTCAGTTCCCTGAGCGGCCTTGGGCACTATACCGGCAATACTTTTATTTCATTGACGCCTTGATCATCGCAGCAAAATCCGCCGCCTTCAGGCTCGCCCCGCCGATCAGCAGACCATCGACATCCGGCTGCGCCATCAGTTCGGCCGTATTGGCCGGCTTGGCTGAACCACCATACTGAATCCGCAGTGTTTCGGCAATGGTCTTGTTGTACATCTTGGCAATCAGCCCGCGAATCATCGCGTGAACATCCTGGGCCTGCTGCGGGGTGGCATTCACGCCTGTTCCAATAGCCCAGACCGGCTCATACGCAACCGTCACCGCCTGAATCCGTTCTTCACAGATGCCTTCCAAGCCTTTCTTGACCTGCTCTGTCACAACCTTATCAGTCTTGCCGCCCTGCCGCTCTTCCAGCAGTTCGCCCACGCAGAAAATCGGCAGCAGTCCGCCGGTAATCGCCGCATGAATCTTCTTATTGATCAGGGCATCCGTCTCGCCGATGACATGTCGGCGTTCCGAGTGCCCGATAATCGCATACGAGCAGCTCACGTCTTTGAGCATCGCACAACTGATTTCGCCGGTAAAGGCGCCATTGGGCTGATGATACACATCCTGCGCACCCAGCGCCACATTGGACGAACTCAGTGCCGCAGCCACGCTCTGCAGATACACAAATGGCGGGCAGACCGCAATATCCACGCTGTCCACCTGGCCCACTTCAGCCACAACTCCCTTGGCCAGCGCCACCGCCGAGGCTGCATCCATATTCATTTTCCAGTTGCCTGCTAAAAACGGCTTTCTCATAATCATCTCCAAAATTCGTCGTTTCGTATCCTGCCGCCAGCCCAATGCATCCTGCTGAGCAAAGCTAAATATTTCTTTTTTATTTCTCGCCCGTCGGCATGACGGATTCCATAATTTTGTATTTTTTAACTTTTAACTTTTGATTTTCTTAAAGCACCGACGTGCTCCGCGGAAAGCTGCCCAGCACCGATAACTGCACGCAATGCTGTTTGGCCTCTTCCAGCGCCTTTTTCACGGGGTCGTCCAGTTTATGACCCAGAAAATCCACAAAGAAATAATATTCCCATTCGCGTTTCTTATTCGGACGCGACCCGATATTGGTCATATTGATATTGTAATCCTTAAACACATTCAGCACATCCACCAGCGCCCCCGTCCGGTGAGCGGTACTAAACAGAATAATCGTCTTGTCATCACCGGTCGGCTTGGCGTCTTCCCGTGCGATAATCAAAAACCGCGTAATATTATTCGATATATCCTCAATATCCTGACACAGAATCTTCAGCCCGTACGCCTCCGCCGCCACCGCCGAAGCAATCGCCGCCGACGTCGGCTCCGTCGCCGCCAGTTGTGCCGCCTTTGAAGACGATGCCATCGGGACAAGCTGTGCATCTTTAAACGCCCCGGCCAGCCAGTTGCGGCACTGGGCAAAAATCTCCGGCTGCGAATAAATCTTCTGTATCTGGCTCATCGGGCAGTTAGCCATCAGGTTATGATGAATCGCCATATGCACCTCGGCACAAATCATCACATCCGTCTCCACAAACGCATCCAGCGACTCACGCACACCGCCGCCGGCGGAATTCTCAATCGGGACAATCCCGAAATCGCTGTGCCCCTTGGAGACTTCCTCAAAAATCGCTCGAATATCCGTCGCGGCATCATAATCCACGCTCTGGCCGAACTTTAATATCGCCGCGTTATGACTAAAACTGCCCATCGGCCCCAGGTACGCGATCCGCAGCGGACGCTCCAGAAAGAACGACCCGCTCATAATCTCGCGCCACACCGCCGCCAGCGCCTTATCCGGCAGCGGACCCTGGTTGCACCGGGTGATCTTATTCAGCACCGCTTTCTCCCGGTCGGGAGCATAAATCGGCGTATCCACCGCGGCCTTCAGCTTGCCGATATCCACCACGACCCGCGCACGCTGATTAATCAACTCCACGAGTTGTTCATCAAGAGCATCTATTTTCTTGCGAAGTTCTTCTAACGACATCGCTTCCCATTTCCAACAAAACGGCTCGTTTTGTCAGACACGTTGAGTCGGCTGTTAGTGGAGTCCATCCCGGCTGATTTTTTCAGAATGGGTTTATGTACCATAATTTATGCGTTTCGTCAATTGAAAACCGCCTCCACCCCCGCTCATTCGCATAAATCCTCACTTTTACCACCTAATACATGATAATATATGTATAATATATCACGTATTAAGTTTTGCCTATTTTTCAAATCCGCATCTACTTCTCTATCCCTCGCAATACAGCTTCCAATGTCAGCTCCTGCGCCTTCCGGGCCTGCTCCAGCGACACCCCCGGTCCAACATGAATAAATCCCGCCGCCGCACAATAGTCCGCCTTTGTCGGATTTCCATGTTCTTTCTGATACCCCATTGCCAGACAGGCAATATAATTACACAGAAAATCCCCCGGGTCCCCCTGTTCATCAATCCATGCCTTCACACCAAGCCCTGCCCCATTGACCGCCGACTCAATCTGCTCGGCCGGCAGCGTCGTAGAATACTTCTGTCCTAACGACGCCATAGCATCTAACTTATTTTCATCAGGGTACTTAGGTTCAAGATAATCCGGATGCCACTGATCGCACACCACGGCCTGCCGCTCGATCTCCCACGGCCCCTGTCCCATTCCATAGCAGACAATTTCTATCGGCTTATATTTTGCCACAATCGCAGCAAAGTCTGCATCAGTATCCTGATAATCCACCTCCAGAACCCCATCTCCCTTCGGATTTTGATATGGATTGGCCGGAAAAGTCGGGAAAAACGCATACACGTCATACCCCATCGACTTCCAGTTGGACCCCTTCCAGCCATTCGGATTAATCATTGGATCATCACAAAACTCCCGCAGCATCACATTCGTCACCGGCCAATACCCCGTCAACACCACATTCCGCCTAGCCCGTCCGCACCCTGCACCACAGAGCACCAACGCCGCCACGCACACCGCACATCGAAGATAAAGCCTGCTTATTTGTCTCATAAGAAATATTGTACCCGCAAAACGGCAAATTAAAAAGTCCTTCATTTTACAGCTTTTTTTTGCCGAAGTTATATATGATAATATGTCCAGATTTATGATATTAACCCAAAAATTTTCGGAGGTTCACAAAATGAGCGAATTTTCTGCCAGCCCTTCAGGGGAAAAGTATCCCATCCCGCAAAAGGAAGAGTATGCCGCTGAAATGCAGCGCATTGAGACACTCGCCGCTGCCGCCCGCAAAGAGGGCAAAGAAGTCGTCGTTGTGATGGGCGTCGGCTTCGTCGGGGCCGTCATGGCCGCCATCGTTGCCGACACAGTCGATAAAAAGACCGGCAAGCCTTCCAAGTTCGTCATCGGCTGCCAGCGTCCCAGCCCACGCAGCTACTGGAAAATTCCCATGCTCAACAAAGGGATTTCACCCGTCAAGGCCGAGGATCCGGAAGTGGACCCCATGATTGCCCGCTGCGTCCTCGAGAAAAAGACCCTGACCGCCACATATAATCCTGACTGCCTCGCGCTGGCCGACTGCGTTGTTGTCGATGTCCAGTGCGACTACACCAAGCGCGACCTCGGCAATCTCCGCACCGGTCAGGCCGACATGGCCGCCCTCGAGGCCACCATGAAAACCATCGGCAAAAAGATTCAGCCCGGCTGCCTCGTATTAATCGAAACCACCGTGGCTCCCGGCACAACTGAATTTGTCGCCTGGCCTATTCTGAAAAAAGCCTTCAAAGCCCGCAAGATCGATTCGGAACCGCTGTTGAGCCACAGCTTTGAACGTGTTATGCCCGGCCGACACTATGTCTCGTCCATCCGTGACTTCTGGCGCGTCTGTTCCGGCTGCAACGCCGAGGCCCGCGCCCGCGTCGAAAAATTCCTCCGCGAAGTTCTCAACACCGAGAAATTCCCGCTGACCGTCATGGACCGCCCCATCGAATCCGAAACCACCAAGATCGTCGAGAACTCCTATCGTGCCACAATTCTGGCCTTCCTCGACGAATGGTCGGTTTTTGCCGAACGCAACGGCGTGGACCTCATCAAGGTCATCAATGCCATCAAGATGCGGCCAACCCACAGCAACATGATCTTCCCCGGCCCCGGCGTCGGCGGCTATTGCCTGCCCAAAGACGGCGGCCTGGGTTACTGGGCCTACAAGCACCTGCTCGGCTTCGATGATGACATCTTCAAAATCACCACCACCGCCATCGATATCAACGACACCCGCGGCCTCCGCGCCGCCACGCTGACCCGCGACGCCCTCCGCAACATGGGCCGCTATATCGCCGGCGCCAACGTATTGCTCTGCGGAGCCAGCTACCGTCAGGACGTTGCCGACACCCGCTACAGCGGTTCGGAAATCGTCGTCCGCCGGCTCACCGAGATGGGTGCCGAGATGCGCGTCCATGACCCATATCTGGAACATTGGTACGAACTCGAAAGCCAGGACACCTACCCCGCGCCCGGCCAGTCCTGGGCACGCTTCTTCCGCAATCAGGAACATCTGACCGAACTCCGCGTTCAGTCCGATCTGGCCGCCGCACTGAAAGGGGCCGAGGCCCTGATTCTTGCCGTGCCGCACGAACCTTATCTGAATCTGGACCCGGATCAGATTGTCAAGTGGGCGGGCGCACCTCTGGCTGTGATTGACTGTTTTGGTATCCTTGACGACAACAAAATCCGCCGCTACTTCGAGCTGGGCTGCGAAGTTAAAGCCCTCGGACGCGGCCACATCCAGCGTATCAAAGAGACAGTACGCAGCAAAAAATAACGATACGCATCGTCACTAAAATAGATGGGCCGGTATCTTGAGCCATCAGGCTGTTGATACCGGTCCATTGTTTTGACATTTTAAAATTATACCAGGAACGCTTATCCTGCAATCAAGAATAATTTAGTACAAAATGGATTATTCATTCCGCAACGGCTCCAGCAGTTCACCTCGCAGCGCGGCGTTCACTGCAAAGCCTACCCACACAAGTCCGCTAACCGCCATCGCCGCAACCAGTCCCGCCATCATCAACCAGGGGAATTTCCCGGCCTGCGACAATTGAGGGCCTGCGGCCACAATCGCCGAAATCACCCCGCAAATCAACCCCGCCGCCAAAAGGCCTGCATGCTCGATCAAAATCATCCGCAGCAAAGCCTTCTTTTCAAATCCCATGGCTCGCATCATAGCCAGCTCCCCGGCCCGATCCAGCACATTGAGCAGGACGACCAGTCCCAGCCCCACACTGCCCAGAAGCAGCCCCAAAGACCCCAGTGCCATGAAAATAGCAATGTAGGTATTTTCCACCTCACTGAACCTCGCCAGCCGCTGAACTGTGGGAATCGTCTCCATCCCATACGACTCATACGCCCGCGTCAGGCCGTGTGCAACTGTATCAACGTGCTCAAGGGGTGTTTGAACCAGAAAGACATTCCATCCGGCCTGTGACCGAAACCGTTTGAGGAATTGTTTTTCGCTGATGAGTAATCCGCCCTGCAGGGACGAATTGTCCAGCAGCCCCACGATGTGCAGATGAAACAGTCGGCCATCCTGATCCAGGTAATCCAGTTGTTCACCCAGCCGTTTATGCAAACTCCAGTAGACCGTCGCATAATCTCCGATGGCCGGTACAACATCCGGACCCAAATCCTGATTTAACAATTCGAAAGGATCACCGCTGGCTGCTGAATCTTGTACAGCTTTGAAATGAAACCGCCCGGCCAGTTGCTCCGGCATGACACCCCAAACTATCGGCCGCTGAGTTCGGGCCAGGTTCAGGCAACTGGCCTCCTCTTCAGAATATTGACGCAGGGAAACAATCTGAATTGCCTCGGCCGGAACGGAAGGCAATGCCTCTTCGTGCAGAAAAACCGCATCCGGTTTCCTGCCTACGGGGATACTGCTTTGGGCCCAGATCGTAAATCCGCCGGAGCCGCTGTCTTTGCGGGTGGGGTCATTGATGGCGGTTTTCTGAAATCCGCTTACCGAAACCACGACAAAAACGCCCATCGCCAGTGCAGTCACCACCGCCAGGCTGCGCCCTTTGCGGCGTGAGGCGTTATTCAGGGCCAGCCGCAGCAGTGACATTGCCGGATTGCGCGAGCTTCGTGAAGTTGAGGCCAGCCGCCAATACAGCAGCACCGTCAATCCGGCCAGCAAACACGCTCCGGCCGCGAAAAACATCATCGCCGCCTGCCGGCTGGCTGCCTTCGTGCCATACAAAGCCAGCCCGCCTGCTGCAAGCATCAGCACAATTGCCGCAATCTGCACTCGCCCGGCACGGCTTCGGGGCAGGGCCATTGTCTGACAGGAATTTAAAAGTTCCACCGCGGGCCGGCGGAGAAAACCTCGCAGCTTCCATCCAAAAATAATCAGTGCCAGCACGATGGATATCAGCGCCGTCAACAGCAGCGTCTGAAAACGAACCGAAAACAAAATCTGCAGCCCGCCGGCGGCTGATGCCCAGATACTGTTGAGACCAACCAGAATCAGTTTTGTAAAAATCATGCCGGCCGGAATGCCTAACAGCACCGCAGGCAAAACAACAAGGCCATGTTCAAGGACAAAGACAACAAACAGTTGCCCCTGCGTAAAACCAGCCGCCGACAGAATTCCAAGCTGAGACAGCCTTCGCTGGAGTGCAAAGGAATAGACCATTCCGGCCAATATCAATGCCGCCGCAATCAAAAAGAAACTCAACCCCGTCACCAGCCCGCTGAAATCCGTTGTCCCGGCGGCGGCCGTCTGGACAGACCCCGTCTCCAGAATCGTAAACCCGGCATCGGCAGGCTCAACCGCCGATAAAATTCGTTTTGTCAGGGTTTTGGAATCATTGCCCTCAGCCGGAAAACGTATCGCCGTAATGGTTCCAAATCGGCTCGACCAGAGCTGGCGGGCCGTCTTCATCGCAATAAACGCCTTGGGCGACCCTTTGTATTTCTG
>JBDKVE010000104.1:0-18198 GCA_039679345.1 Anaerohalosphaeraceae bacterium | reverse complement strand
AAGCAGAACCGAAATGTCTTTGATTTTATTCATGACTCTGTTGTTGCTCACTGGAGCAATAAAAAATATCCGTCGTTAATCTGTTAAAAACTGTGAACGGTTACAAATCTGTTATCAAGAAAGCCACGTCTCGCGGGAAGTCTATTAGTGCTTCTATTACAAGGGCATTAGCATCATTCTGTCTTCTCACCAAAGAGTAGTTAAAGTTCGAAAAAAATTAGATAATAGGGACAGCGGGGCTGTTAAAAAAATATGAAAATAAAACACTCAGCCTTATTTCTGGGCGAAAATCAGCACTAAAATTTATTAATGCAGACTTTTTCAACAGCCCCACTGTTACTGATTTGTTCTAAGGCAGATGATCGGTGTATGGAAGATGCAGTTCTTTGTGAAAATCAATAGAAAGGAGAAAATAGAAGATGAAGAAATCAAAGGCACTCTTATTAGTCATGGTATTCTTGCTTTTGCTTTTTGCCACAGGTAAACTATGGTGGGATAATCATATACTCAAAGGAGAAGTTTACACGATGTCTGTTTATGCAGGTACAATACAGGCCTCGGTGGATTATGATTGTAATATATTAAGAATCTATACATTGAATTCAGATGAAGATAGACGTTTTACAGGGGTCACGGAAGGTCCGTTTGAAATATGGAATTGGCCGTCCTTAAAGGGAAGCAGATATTCTTCAAGTGTCTATGTAGAAGCATATAATAGAAAAATAAAGAAACTGTATCAAGAGGAAATTCAAAAAAATGAAATGGGTTTGGACCCTGGGGATAATCGGGGGGGATAACCGGGGACAGCTACCGATTGTGAGGAAGGAACGCAAAACAAATGGTAACTTTTGCTACTATCTACTGCCCATCGGTCGACCCAAAAAGAACGAAAAGGATGGAGAAATATGCCCAAAATAATTCACTGTCCCTATTATACGACAAGATTTACAAGTTGTTTGATACTGATATTACTGGTTGGTCGTAATTCTTATGGGGTTGGCAAAAATTCACTGGATGTTCTCAGTGAAACAGTGATTGTTACATCTCTTCCCGGAGATAAGCCTGGGCAGTATATTCACTGGATTGGAGCTGGATTTAATCTTTGCCCACGGTGCTTTGCGATTGATCCTAACGATGGGACGTTTTACATCCCGGAAGTTGATACTAAAGATAATATACGTGTGCACAAGTTTGACAAGACAGGTAAGTTTATTGATATGCTGAAATTAGAGAGTCAAGCAGAAATGATTACTGACATTGCTGTTGATTTTAATGGTGATCTTTATCTTAATCGTCATACAACACATGGAGAATGTTACATAACTCGATACGATAAAAATGGTGAAATACTCAATCATATTGGTCCTCGAGGGCCAATAACTGCAGAGGATATAAACAAAACTGCTATATTGTCGCCTGAAAATGAACCATATAGAAATAAATTATTTCGAGGCAATATTTATTCTTTTGTAGTTAATAATGCTCGTTTAGAGCTTGTGCTTACGAATGAATATGATATATCCATTTTATATCGCTTCGAAGGGAAAACCGGACAGGTACTTGGCAAAGAATCAACTATACCATTACATGTTGAACAGGTAATAACGGATAAGAAAGTGAAAAATGAAGTTATATGGGAAAATCATCATTCTCAGAAAAGGATAGAGGGCATTGTATGTTCGGTCATTGACAGAAATGGAGAGTTTTACTATATGAGTGTCAGCCCAGATATACTAAAAATATGGAAAGTAAATTTTAAGAAACCGTAGGAAAATAGGTGAATGTCCCAGTTATCAAAAGATAACACCTTGTCCATTTTCCGATTATGGTGTTCCGCTTTATTAAGGAGGTGTAACTGTGTACTATATATGCATTCAATTATTGATTGCAGGATTGCTCTTTCAAACGGGCTGTAGCTCGAGTTTAGAAAATCATACTCAGCAGCACCAATTTACAAACGAAGAGATCAAAGCTATCGCCGACAAGGAAGTGCATCGCAGAGGTCTGGATAAAAAATATGGATATGCGTTCAATTATATTAGAAAGCATTCGGCATTGATCTATGCAACGGTGTTAACTTCTGATGGAATGTATTTCTTTACTCTTGATGAAAATGGAGGTATAATTGAAATTGAGGGTGAACAGGCAGAAGAGATGTATTCGCTTTTGAAATTACCCAGCTCCACGCAGTTGAAAACCAAGAAAGACGTTCAGTTGTATATGGCAGATATACTGAAAACATATATGCCAAATAAAACAGTAAAAACAATACAATGTCTATATTACCCCAAAGGCTGGTGGGTAAACTATAATGATTGTATATCAACAAATTCTTATGATGTGATTGTTCGCGAGGATGGAACGGTTGACCAAATTGCGAGATAATAGCAAAAATCGTGATTGAGGAACAATATCCATTTCACAGAAGAAGGATAAATAGTGTATGAAATTAAAAAAGAGCACTCTATTTATTGTGGTTTCTCTAATCCTGATTCTTTTGGGATATCCCTTGATTTATGCTTATCTCAGAGAAGGGCGCGTGACGCCGAAATTTGATAAAGTAATGAGAATGCGTAAATTAGAGGAATTGCGACTTTTGGTTATAGGCGAATTGGATCAATCGACGGATTACGATAATTGCCTGTACAATATATATAAAAACAACGACAGAAAGATATATACACTTCTTCACACCAAAGATGTATTTTCGTATTCGCAAAGGCAACATGAGAACTTCCTGTCTGATCCGAACCGTTTCTATGAACGCATTAACTATGTGCTCTGCCATCATGACAACGGATGGATTCTTATGGAAAAAAGCGGAGATGCAATCGTTCCTGACGTATTGGCAATTGATAAAGAAGGGGCCTTTTATGAAATACATGAAATAAAGAAGAAAAGTGATTCTGAGTGCGAGGGGCATTGATTCATAAACAGAAACAGTGAACAATGATGAGCATAGGACGCAAAAGCGACGCGTGTAGTCCCTGTGATTAGCACCTATTATTGTGACAACAAATTAAAGCTCTGCTTTTACAAAACAAGAATGAGTATTCATGGTTGAGGAGATTGTCATGCAAAAGACATTAAGTGACATGGGGCTGAGAGCAATCGGAGCAAAATTAGCATTGACTGCCTTTTTTTATTTCGGTTTTGTGCCGATGACTAGCGGTGAACGTTACGAAAACGAACATTTTGCACTGGATCATGCATATACTGCCAAGGGGGAAATTGAGCTTTATACAGGAGTTGTCTTCCCGGATTCGGCGTCGAATTACTATTGTCATGTGCGGGGTTTAAATCAATTCACGGTGATAGCAAGATTTGACATTCCCAGCCATGACATGATCACTTTTGCCAAACGCAATCCAAAGATTCCTGCCTTGAATGATTCATCGATAAAGTCCGATATCATGCTTTCTTCTTTAATAGAACCTTATCGCGATCAGGCATGGTTTGTTGATATGGAAGAAGCGGATTTTCTGTTATTTGGGAAAGGTGCGGCAGAGGATAAGCAAGCCTGGAAAAGTAATGTATTTGCTTGTTTTATCAATGATCAGATGCTCAGAGTGTACCTGCTGTATCACGACCCAAATAACATTTCGCGTTCAAATGAGATATATTTTTATACGGGCATCCGGATGCCCGTTACGGCAAATAATTGTCAAATGATAAAGAAAAGGGTTGGGATTTACGAAAAAACCCTGAATACTTCGGTGCGATTCGATTTGACACTGCAGGAGGGGTATGAATTTATAAAAACAATTAACAGCCATCTGCATTTTGAAAATGAAAACAACGGCCGAACACGTCAGAATAATGCCATACAAAAATTGTTGGGTAAATTTAATCAGGATGCGGCTCTCATTGATTCGTCAAAAGAAATACTTATTGGAAAGCCGGGTTCCTCATCAAGGTTTGATGTAATTATTGCGGCGGCCTTTGTCAAAGAAAAGACCATATCTTTTTATTTTGATTTCTATGAAACAATTGGCTTGCGAAATGAAATAGAAGAATTAGGCGAGTTTTTGGGGATTTATCTGAGTCGTGATGTCAAAAATATTCAAACCCATCTGATGTGGTACGGTGGAGGCAAGATGGTCAGATTTGATATTCCTCAAACGGAATTAAAGGACATTCTGATTCAATTGGAAAAAAATGCCACCGTGTCCGCTCTGAAGAAAGGGGATAAGCTTAAAGATAGAATTGTCGAAAATCATGGCATAGCGTGGTGGACTCCTGGTCAGATTCAAGATATGAAATGGTGCATTAAAAACAATGGTTTGCTATTTGTTGCTGCAGGTACAATTGAGGGGCAAGATTATGTCACTGTATTTGCCAAATATATTGACGTGGGATTTTAAAGAATAGAAACCGAGAAACAAGGCAGGTTCATTTATGGTGAAAAATATGATGTTGACTGCAAGGATGAGGTTCTTTGTCACAGTTGGCCTGGTCTGTGCCGTGTCTGTACCGATTGCTGCGGCGCCCCTTCCGGGGCGGTGGGGGGACTGGCAGCTTTGGGGCGACATAGGCGATGGAACCTACCGCAATCCCATCTTGCCGTCGGATTACAGCGACCTGGACTGTATCCGGGTGGGTCAGGATTATTATGCAATCTCCTCCACCATGCAGTTTTGTCCGGGCATGATCGTCCTGCATTCCAAAGATATGGTCAACTGGCGCATCCTGGGGCATGTCGTTGGCGATGTGACACAAATCGGGCCGGAGATGAGTTGGAATCGCATGAACCGCTACGGGCGGGGCGTCTGGGCCGGTGCGATTCGCTTCTATAAGGGTCTGTTTTGGGTCTATTTCGGCACGCCGGACGAAGGGTATTTCATGAGCACGGCGTCAAACCCCGCCGGACCGTGGGAACCGCTGCACTGTGTGATGAATCAGGCCGGGTGGGATGATTGCTGTCCATTCTGGGATGATGACGGGCAGGGATATTTCGTCGGCACACATTTCGCCGACAATTACAAAACCTATATCTGGAAAATGAGCCCCGATGGCCGCAGGCTGATCGAGGAGTCGCGGACGCTGATCAATGAAGGAGCCGGCCGCGAAGCCAGCAAGCTCTACAAGATCAACGGCTGGTACTATCATTTCTTCAGCGAAGTCATGCATGGAACGCGGGTGGTGTTGATGCAGCGTTCGCGTGCCATCCTGGGGCCCTATCAGGAACGAAGGCAGTTGACCGATGCCAATCGGGAATGGAGGGAGCCTAACCAGGGCGGTCTTGTCCAGGCCGAATCCGGCGACTGGTATTTTCTCACGCATCACGGTTCCGGCGACTGGGAAGGCCGCTGCATGAGCCTGCTGCCGGTTACCTGGGTCGATGGGTGGCCGATTATGGGCGAGACCACCCTTGACGGAAAGCCCGGGAAGATGACGCTGGCCGGCACGAAACCCGTACAGGGACAGGGGGTGACGACTCCGCAAAGCAGTGATGATTTCGACAAGCCGGCCCTGGGGCCGCAATGGGAATGGAACCATCAGCCTCGCATGGACAAATGGTCGCTTAGTGAACGGCCTGGGTTTTTGCGTCTGAAGGCCTTCAAGCCGCTGCGGCCGGATGATCTGATGACGGCCGGAAATACGCTGACCCAGCGTTCCTTTCGGTCACGAGAGAATTGTGTTATTGTAAAGCTGGGTTTGTCCGGCATGGTGGATGATCAGAAAGCGGGACTCTGTCATTTTGCACAAAACCACTCGGCCCTCGGTGTTGTGCAGCATGGCATTGTTCGCAGGATCGAGTTTCGCGAAAACGGCAAATTGACCGAGGGGCCGGAAATCAAAACAAATCATGTCTGGCTCAAGTCATCCTGGGGGTTGGACGGCAAAAGCCAGTATGCCTATAGTCTCAATGGTCGAGATTTTGTCCCCTTCGGCAGCGCCTATCAGCTCTCGTGGGGTTATTACAGGGGTGATCGCATCGGACTTTTCTGTTTCAATATCGGGCAAGACGCCGGATTCGTGGACATCGACTTTCTGGATTATGGCTATCACAAATAGAAATCTGGACACGGCCGCTATCATGCGCATAAAAATCAAAACAAAAATATGAATAGGGGGCAATAGAGCCGGCTATCGCATGAAGATAGAATCTATAAAAGATTAATAATATCTTCATTCTGCCTTTGGAGGTCGTAGTGGTACCGATTTAATTTCGATTTGATTTATTCAGAGTTAAGCGGGGCAATTCATCTACGTTTCAAATTCTATAAATATAGTGCCTACTGCCATATATTGGTTAAAGTGGATGCAGTATTGCTGTAATATTTTCTTATCTTCTGAAAATCACTTGACATAGGTACGGGTGTCAGGTAATCTATTACCCTCTTGTCTGCCGGCGTTGGCAGACAGGGAACCCATAACTTTTTCTAATTTGGAGGTAAAGTTTCTGTGAATAAGGAACTGGCCCGTGAACTCATTAGTGCGGGCGTGCACTTCGGTCATGCCGCAAGCCGCTGGAACCCCAAGATGGCTCCTTACATTTTCGGCAAACGCGGGATGATTCACATCATCAACGTTAAAGAAACCCTCAAAGGCGTCCTCATTGCCAAAAAGCTGGTTGCCAGCATTGTCGCGTCCGGCAAGGATGTGGTTTTTGTCGGCACCAAGCGCCAGGCCCAAAAGGGCGTTCAGGCGGCGGCCGAAGCCTGCGGCATGCACTATGTCAGCGAACGCTGGCTGGGCGGCACCCTGACCAATTTCCGCACCATTCGCTCCCGTGTACAGCGTCTCGAAGAGCTGGAAGCGATGGTGGCCGGCGGTCAGATGGAATCGGAAAGCAAAAAGCAGGGATCGCGTCTCAAGCGCGAACTGAAGAAAATCACCGAAAACCTTGGCGGTATTCGCAAAATGAGCCGTGTGCCGGGCGTGGTTGTGGCCATTGATGTCCGCAAAGAGTATATCGCCCTGCGTGAAGCCCGCAAGCTGGGTATTGTTACCATCGGCGTTATTGACACCGATGCAGATCCGGATACCGTGGATGTGGCCATTCCCGCCAATGATGATTCGCTGAAGGCCATTGAAATCATCATGAACGAACTGGCCCAGGCGGTCGCCGAAGGCAAGACGATGGTCAAGCCCGAAGAGATGTCCGCTCAGGCCCGTCCGATGCGGCAGCGTTCACGTCGTCGTCTGGCCAGCGCCGGTGAAGGCGGCGAAGCCGAAGAGCAGACTGCCGAAGCTGCGGATGCAGCACCGGCCGAAACAGCCCAGTAAGCGGCTGTAGCCATCGGCAAACAATAAAATGAACTAATTTTTTGCAGGCCGGGATTTTTATAGTCCCGGCCCGTATCCAATAGGGAGAATATACCAATGTCAGAGATATCTGCTTCAGTTGTGATGAAGTTGCGCAAACTCAGCGGCCAGGGCATGATGGACTGCAAAAAGGCCCTGGAAGAAACCGGCGGCGATATGGAAAAGGCGCTGGACCTGCTCCGCAAGAAGGGGCTTGCGACTTTGGCCAAACGTGCCGATAAAGAAACCTCCGAAGGCCGTATTGTTCGCGCCGTTGGACCTGATGGTAAAGTGGCGGCCCTCGCAACGCTTTGCTGCGAGACGGATTTCGTCGCCAACAATGATGATTTCAAGGCCGCCTGCGAAAAACTGTCTCAGTGTGCTCTGTCTGTGGCTGCCGATCAGGGCTCCGAAGCATTGATGGATTGTACCTGCGGCGAGAAGAAATTCAGCGACCTGATGACCGAACTGGTCAGCAAGACCGGCGAAAAGACCCAGGTTGGTGATTATATCCGTTATCGGCTGACCGGCCCGGGCGTGATTGGATGCTATGTTCATTTCAACAGCAAAGTTGCCACGATGCTCGAAATCGAGGCATCCAGCGATGCGGTCGCCAAATCCCTTGGCGTGATTGCCAATGAAATCGCCATGCATATCACCGCGATCAATCCTGTCGCGCTGGATCGCAGTTCCGTGGATCCTGCGGTGGTTGCCCGTGAGCGGGAAATTGCTGCTGAACTGGTCAAAGACAAGCCCGCCAATATGGTGGAAAAGATTGTCGATGGAAAAATGGCCAAATTCTTCAAGGATAACTGCCTTGTCGATCAGCCGTTTGTCAAGGATGACACCAAGACGGTTACACAAGCCCTCACTGATGCGGCTAAAGCCGCCGGAGGGACCGCTAAAATAAAACGGTTTGTCCGGTTTGAAATTGGGTAAAACCTGTGGTAAAATAAGGCAACGGAAACGTTGCCTTTTTTGTTGGAGCATGGTATTCTATATCCGATGTAAAAGGTCTGTTGAATTGAGATTGTGCCCGGCGGGTATGATTATTCCGCGAGCAAAAGAAGCAAGTACTTGATGCGACTGTACTTAGCCGCGACAAAACAGAAAATTTCAAGCAGGATCAGTAAAAATACTCTGGAACCCGTCTTTATGGATAAAAAAATACAGTATAAACGTGTCCTTTTGAAGTTGTCCGGCGAAAGTTTCTGCAAGCCCGGCGGATTCGGTATCGAAGGTGACGCCCTCGAATCCATCGCCGAGCGGATTACCCGCATCTGCAAGCTCGGGCCGCAGGTGGCGATTGTTGTCGGCGGCGGTAATTTCCTTCGCGGCGCCACGTTTTCGCAAAACAGCCACAGTCCCCGCACGACCGCCGATTACATGGGCATGCTGGCGACTGTCATCAACGCCTGCGCCCTCCAGGAAACGCTCGAAAAACTGGGTCAGCCGACTCGCGTCTGCAGCGCCATCGAAGTGTCGCAGATTTGCGAGCCATTCATTCGCCGCCGGGCCATCCGGCACCTCGAAAAGGGGCGCGTGACCATTCTCGCCGGCGGGACGGGCAACCCGTTCTTCTCAACCGATACCTGTGCGGCCCTGCGAGCCTCGGAAATCGGCGCTGACCTGATGATTAAAGCCACCAAGGTCGATGGCGTTTACACCGACGACCCCAAGAAAAACCCCGATGCCCAGATGATCGAAAAACTGACCTACCACGAGGTCCTGCAGAAAAATCTCAAGGTCATGGACCCCGCCGCCGTCAGCCTTTGCTGGGAAAACAAAATTCCGATTGTGGTTCTCAATATATTCGTTGACGGCAATATTGCCCGTGCCTTCCGCGGCGAGAAAGTCGGAACGATAATAACAGAATAATAGATAAGGTGTCCCCGCGTGGACAGCAACTGATTTTTGGAGTACTGATTATGTCTGCCAAAGCGATTTTAGCACAGCACGAAAAAAGCATGGAAAAAACCATCGAAGTTATGAAAAACGAACTTCGGCAGATTCGCACCGGCCGGGCCTCACCGGGGCTGGTGGAAAACCTGATGGTGGATTATTACGGCACCCCGACCCCGCTCAAGCAGCTTGCCGCGATTGCCTGCCCGGAGCCGGCGATGCTGGTCATCAAGCCCTTCGATATCGGCTGCCTGAAGGATGTCGAGAAATCCATCAAAGCCAGCGAACTGAGCCTGGCCCCGATTATGGACGGCAAGATGATTCGCCTGAATATCCCGCCGCTGAGCGAGGAACGCCGCAAGCAGATCGTCAACCAGGTCAAGCAGCTCGGCGAGCGGCACAAAGTCAGCGTCCGCAATATCCGCCGCGACGCCATCAAATTGCTTGAAGATGCCGAAAAAGCCAAGCAAGTCACCGAAGATGAACGCGATAAAGGCAAGAAAGAAGCCGATGATCTGGCCAAGAAATATGTGGATCAGCTTGATCAGATGGTCAAATCCAAATCCGAAGAAATTATGAACAGCTAAAATTCCGGCGGCGCGGCGGTCTTTCCGCTGCGCCCTTTTTCCGTACCGGCGGTGCTGTTGGCCAAATGTGTGGGAGTTCTATCATGGAAGAAAAGAAGAATCAATCCGAAATCGTCAAGCCGAAAAAAAGCTCATTCCTTAAAAAAATCATCTGGGCCGTCTGCATCCTGCTGATCATCCTGATTCTGCTGGTGGCCCTGCTGCCGACGCTGCTGTCCACTTCGCTGGGCAAGCAAATCGTCGTCAGCCAGATCAATAACGCCACCGATGGTGACGTTCAGATCAAGGACCTGTCGCTGAGCTGGTTTTCCGGCCTCAAGCTGTCCGGCGTCACCTTCAAAGACAGCACCGGCGACACATCCGTCAGCGTCAATGAAGTGCGTCTGAATCCGAAGTTATCGTCGCTGCTTCGCGGCCAGATCAACCTGACCGATGGCCTGATTGATAAGCCCCAGGTGGATATTCTGGTCAAAGAGCTTCCGCAGAAGACAGCATCGACCGAGACTGAAAAACCGTCAGGTCCGACTACACCATCCGAACCTATCGTGCTGCCGCTGGAAAAGCTGGCCCTCCAGTTGCGTGAAGGGACCGTGGCGATTCGTACGGATAATCCCCCGCAGAAACTTGAATTCAAGAACATCTCCTCGCAGGTGGATATTAATCCCCTCGGCCAGGCTTCGAAGCTGTCCTTTGCGATGGCCGTGGGAAGCATGGGCCAACAGGGCGATGTCAAGGCCGAAGGCACCGTAACGCCCTCTAAAGAAATGGCGCTCAAGGGCACCAGCGGTGATGTGCAGGTGGAACTGGTCAACCTCAAGCTCGAAGATTTCAAGCCGCTGCTGGCGCTGGCCGGGCAGAAGATCGATATCGCCGGCCTGCTGAACGCCAAAGCCGATGTCAAGCTCAACGACGGCCAGTTTGAAAAGATTGCCGCCGATGCCACCATCGAAAAATTCAAGCAGACTCTCGACGGCAAGACCACGACGCTGGAAAAGCCCGTGAAAATCAAAGCCCTGGCCGCCATGATTGATAACAAGATTCGCATCGACAATGTCAATGTCGATTCGTCGTTCTGCACCGCCACCTGCAAGGGCGATCTGGAGCAGTTGACCTATCAGGCCAAGGCGGACCTGGCCGGTGTCCAGTCCTTCGCGGCCCAGTTTACCGACATGGCCGGCTACAAGCTGGCCGGCTCGCTGAATGCCTCCGGCTCTGTGGCGATGAAAGGCGAGACGATTTCTGCCGCAGGCTCGGCCGATTTTCAGAATTTAGCCGTGGCCAAAGGCGCCAATAAGATGCCTCCGTCGGCAGTGAAGATTAATTATGACGTGGTTCACGACGGTGCGGCCAAACTGTTGAAGGCCAACTCCGTCGATGCCACACTCGATGCGGGCAAGGTTGTTGTCAAATCCTTGTCGCTGCCGCTGGATACGGAGAAGATGACCCAGCTTTCCGCTCAGGCGGATGTAAAGCTGGATTTGAAAAAGGCCCTTGATTTGGCCAAAGTCTTCGCTGCCGACAGTCTTCCCGCGGATTTGACGCTGGCCGGCAATCTGAATTCGGTTATCGATGTCAAGCCGCAGGGCTCCGACATCGCATTCCGTACCGAAAAGACCGAGATTCAAAAGCTTTCCATCGGGCAGGGAACCGAGGCGCCGTTTACCCAGGATACCCTGACGCTGGTGGCTGATGGAACCGTCAATCCCACCACGAAGGCATTTGCGACTAAATTCGACCTCGAAGGCAAAAAGGCCCAGTCGCTGATGATCTTCAAAGGCAATGTCTCGCAGAAGTCCGAAGAATCCAAAACGGCTCTGGCCGGCGATATTCAGGCCGACTACGACTGGAAAGATCTCACCGCAATGGCTAAACCCTTCCTGCCGGAAGGGCTCTCCATGGAAGGCAAACGCAGTGATAAGATCACCTTTGCTTCGACCTATCCGTCCAGTGACCCCAACGCGATGCTGGCCAATCTCGATGCCAACGCCGCACTTGGATTCCAGAAGGCTGACTTTAAAGGCCTCAAATTTGGCACCACCGAACTGAAGCTCAATGTCAAACAGGGACAGGCGGCGATTGACCTGCCCGATGCCGACGTCAACGGCGGCAAAGTGCGTTTTGCCGGCGATATCAACCTTGCCAAGAAGCCCATGGTGCTTAAGCTGCGTCAGCCCGCGGCCGTGGTCGAAAATGTCAAGATTGATGATGTCATCAGCGCCAACCTGCTGCAATATCTCAACCCGATATTCGCCAAAAGCTCCAACGTCAGCGGCATGGCCAACCTGTCGTGCAGTACGCTGGTCATTCCGCTGGGAGGTGGTACTCCTAAAGATATTGATATTGAAGGGACCGTGGGTATGACCGATGTCAAGCTGACCAGCAAGATTCTGTCAATTCTGAAAGAAGCCTTGCGGGACGATGGATTGAATCTGTTTTCAATTCCCGCCTCACCATTCACCGTTAAAAATGGCCTGGTAAAGTATGACGATATGCCGTTGATGTTCGGCCGGACCTGGGGAATTCATTTTGGTGGAAATATCAACCTGATGAGCAAGGCGTTGAGTATGAATGTCAAGGCCCCAACCAGCAAGGCTGCCGATGCAAAGATGGTCGTGGTGCCGTTGGCCGGTACGGTTGAAAATCCTCAACTGGATGCCGGGAAATTTCTGATGGGCAATATTACCGAACAGATCAAAGAGCAGATTCCTGTTAAAGATGAAAAAACCAAAGAAGCGATCGAAAAAGGTCTGGATGCGCTCGATGGACTTTTTAACAAAGGAAAGAAATAATGAACGAACAGGCATCGCAATCGCAGGGTGGCCCCCGGGGTATGCGTAAATGGCTTGGCTGGCTGTCGTTCTGGTCGGCTGATTCCGGCGGAGAAAAAAGTAAAATCGTGCTCTTTTTACATATCCTGCGACAGTGTGTTCGCCTGCTGGTGTTGAATCGCTGCAGCACCCAGGCCGCGGCGCTGGCCTATCATACCATCTTTGGTGTCATCCCGCTGGCGATTGTGATGCTGATGGTTTTTCAGATGTTTCCGGCCTATAAAAATATGGGCGATAAAGTCAAGCAGCTTGTGTATGAACAATTAAATCTGCACAAGATTGTCTATGCGGCAGAACATAAAACCGAAACCGATCAAAACCAGACCGTGCCGGAAGGAACCGCACAGTCAAGCAGTGTTTCTATCTCAGCCAAAATCGATGAAATTACGGCTAACTATATTACCAATCTCAACACCGGCGCCATTACATTTGTCAGCGGTTTGCTGACGTTCTGGGCGGCGATTGGCTTGTTGACGACGATTGAAAAATCATTCAATACAATCTGGGGTGTCCCCCGTTCCCGCGATTTTCTCCATCGTGTAATCAATTACTGGACCATGCTGACCCTGGGGCCGCTGCTGCTGGGTGCGGGTGTTTATCTGAGTACGCGGTTTGCCTTCTCACAATCCCTGCAGGAAGGTATTTTTACGTTTATCAAGCCGGTGTTCAGTTTCGGTTTAAGTGTTCTGCTGATTTTTTGTCTGTATGTGTTTATTCCCAACGCCCGCGTAAAACCATTATGGGCTGGCTTGGGAGCGGTGATTGCCGCGATATTATGGACGGCGGCCAAAATTGGATTCGGGATTTACGTTGCCAAGGCGTCTTATCAATCGGTTTATGGTATTCTTGGCCTGATTCCCCTGGCGGTCTTCTGGATTTATATCATCTGGCTGATTGTCCTTCTGGGCCTGCAATTGACCTATGCCGCCCAGCATGTTCATTCGCTGGACCGGGCCGAGAAGCTGGCCGAATTGCGGTCCAAGCAGGCCAGTTTTGTCGCCACCGAACAGGCGGTCATCCAGATTATGCAGGAAGTGCTTGTCGCATTTGAAGATAAAAACCGAAAACCCATTATGGCCTCCGAGATTGCCGATGTCACCACCCTGCAGGCCGACTTTATCGAGCCGATTCTGGAAAATATGACGCGGGCCGGCCTGCTGTGCAAAACCACCGACCCGATTGTCGGCTATGTTCCATCCACCGATGGCGGCCATATTACCCTGGCCGATATCAGTCTGGCCGTTGAGCAGTCTTCATTCAAAACTCAAAATCCAAAACTGCAGGAAGTCCTTACCCTGTTGCGAGCCGAATTGTCCAAACATAATCTCAAAGATATCCTGTAACAGTGAAAGCGGTATGCGTTGTTATGCGGCAATCCGGCAGATGGCGTCATAGATAAATTTGACTCCAAATCCTGCCATGACAACACCGCAGAAGGCTAATATGTAGCGTTGCTTTTGGGCGCTAAGCAGTGTTGTTCCATGAAAAGCCCCGAACGATAAAATCGTCAGCCATACCAGATCGCACAACCAGTGAACAATCGTAAAAGCGCTCAGGACAACAATCCCGGAATCATTGGCCTGCATCGCCAGATTCAGTCCGACCGTAGCCCACCAGAAAAGAAAATACGGATTGGTTGCCGATAGGGCCATCCCGGTCAAAACCGGTTTGGATAGTCTGGCAGCAGAAGCCTTTTGCGGCGGCCCAAACATCTCCCGAATCGTCATCACCCCCAGATAAATCAAAAACAGCCCGCCGACTAAACCAATGGCAATCGCGGCCGCATTGGTTTTCAGCAGCGTCCCCAGCCCCAGTATCAGCAGGAAGATCAGCGGCACCTCCACAATCCCATGCCCGATGGCAATCCATGTTCCTGCCCAGCGGTCCTTGCCGCCCTGAGCCAAAGTCGCCGCCGTCACCGCCCCCGGCGCCATCACGCCGGATAGCGAAACCAGAACTGTTTGCATCATAAAGGATAACATGAATTTATTATCTCCTTGTTTACCTATCGTTGCGGGGGAGTCGTTAAATTCGCCGCCGCCTGAAGTCCTGCCGACACTTCAGGAAGAATCCCCAGTTTCACATAGACCGGCCGCATGGTGTGCCGCAGCTCAGGCAGCTTCCGTGCAAACAGCGCCGCCCCTGCGACACAGAATACCCCGCCGATAATCAGCGTTTTCGGCGCCCCGATATGCGTGGCAATCACCCCGGCCAGCAGGCTGCCGAATGGCGCCGTCCCGATAAACGCCATCACATACAGGCTCATCACTCGCCCTCGCTTATCATCGTCCACCATCGTCTGTATCAGGGTGTTGCAGGCGGCAATTTGCATAATCATCCCCAGCCCCGTAATGACCATCAGCGGCAAAGACAGCCATAACTGCCGCGACAGCGAAAACGCAATCAGCCCGAACCCGAAAACCGCGGTCGCCAGCGGGAGGATTCGCTCCAGCCCCCAGACACTTTTCCGGGATGCCAGATAAATCGCACCGGATAATGCCCCGATGCCTGCGGCAGTCATTAGAAATCCGAACGTGTGCGGCCCGCCGCCCAGTATTTTACCGGCAAAGACCGGCATCAGCACCGTGTACGGCATTCCCACCAGGCTGACCAGCGCCAGCAGCAGGATAATATATCGTAATGGCATGAATCCATAAACGTAAGCAAGCCCTTCCCTCATCTCATGCAGGACAGGATTCTTGCGGACCCTGGGTTCCTGAGCATGGATTTTCATCATCAGCAGCGAGGCAATCACAAACAAAAAGCTGACCCCGTTGACCAGAAAACAGATCCCTTCATTGGTCGCGGCGATGATGATGCCCGCCACAGACGGCCCAATCAGCCTGGCGCTGTTGAACATCATGGAATTGAGTGCAATCGCGTTACCCAAATCCTCCCGGTTATCCACCATCGTGACCACAAACGCCTGCCGCGTCGGCATGTCAAACGCGTTAATCAGCCCCATCAATACCGTCAATACAAGAATATGCCAGACCTGAATGTGGCCGCTGAAAAACAGCGCCGCCAATAGAAATGCATGAACCATCAGTAATATCTGTGTGACAATCAGGATATAATAACGATTCCATCGGTCCGTCAGCACCCCGGCAAACGGCGTCAGGATAAACACCGGAATCTGCCCGGCAAACCCGACAATCCCCAGCAAAAAAACCGACCCGGTCAGACGATAGACCAGCCACGGCAGCGCAATCTGCTGCGTCCAGGTGCCAATCAGCGAAAGCATCTGCCCGAAGAAAAAAAGCCGATAATTTCGATATCGCAGAGAACGAAAGATGATGCCGATACCTGTTTGTCCATTCACTTGATTTTGACTGGAAGCCATTGTTTCTTAAAGTAAATCTTTCAAATTTTTTGATAGACAACGGACCCAAAATCCGTACAATCCGCCGCCGATGATTATACCGGTAAGAACTATTTTGACCAACGCCAAAATAAAGAGCCGATAGAATATGCAGGATATCCAGAAACTAATCAGCGGATTTCGACGTTTCCAGCGGCAATTTTTTCACTCGGACGATACTCTTTTTGACCAGCTCCGCCGCAAACAAACCCCCAAAGTCCTTGTCATCGGCTGCAGCGATTCCCGTGTGGATCCGGCCATCGTCACCGACTGCCGCCCCGGCGATCTGTTTGTCATCCGGAATGTCGCCAATCTGGTCCCGCCCTATGAACCCGACACCCGCTATCACGGTGTCAGTTCCGCCCTTGAATACGCCGTCCGCTTTCTGGAAGTCGAGCATATTATCGTCCTGGGTCATTCCCATTGCGGCGGCATCGACGCCCTCATGCGCAGCAATGAACAGACGCCGATTGGTGAATTCATTGACCACTGGGTGGATATCGCCCGCCCGGCCAAGCACGCCGTCCTCAAAGACCTCTTACGCAAAGCCCCCGACCTGCAATGCCGTGCCTGCGAACAGGCCGCGATGCTGATTTCCCTCGAAAACCTGCTGACATTCCCCTGGATTACCGACCGCGTCGAACAGGGCAAACTCGCCATTCATGGCTGGTACTTCGACCTCGAGGCTGGCGAAATGCTCACTTATAACCCTGAAACAGGCTTATTTGAAAAGCTGGTCGGCAATATCCGATAGCGCCGTTTATTCCCCGATAATCTTGACCAGCACCCGTTTTCGCCGCATCCCGTCGAATTCCCCGTAGAAAATCTGTTCCCATGGCCCCATATCCAGCTTGCCCTCAGTCACCGCCGCCACCACCTCCCGGCCCATCACCTGCCGCTTCAAATGGGCGTCGGCATTATCCTCATACCCATTGTGCTGATACTGAGAATGCGGTTTTTCCGGCGCCAGCTTTTCCAGCCACACCTCGAAATCCTGATGCAGTCCGCTCTCGTCATCATTAATAAATACGCTGGCCGTGATATGCATCGCATTGACCAGCACCAACCCTTCCCGAATCCCCGACTCGGCCAGACATTGCTCAATAGTTGGTGTAATATTGAGATAGTCTCGCCGATGGGGGGTGTTGAACCACAGCTCTTTGCGATACGATTTCATGATTATCAGCCTCAAAAAATGGGATTCTCAGTCCATTTGCCATTGCCCAAAGGGTAAAACAAAACCGCAAAAATACAAGAAAAATCATAACCTGTTTATTATAAATGGTTTACGTGATTACATTGGAATATTGTATAAAAACAAATTGACTGCAATAAAACAGAGCTTTAAAGTGTCTATTTAAAATAGTCATTTGAAAATGAACAAAGTAAAATGTTGTCCAATAATAAAAAGAAAACCTGCTCTACCCGGGAAAGCCTGCTGAGGGCCGCCTGTGAGGTATTTGCCGCCAAAGGCTATCGCGATGCGACCGTCGCTGAGATTTGCGAGCGAGCCGCGGCCAATATTGCCGCCGTCAATTATCACTTTGGCGACAAGGAAAACCTATATCGGGAGGCCTGGCGGATGTCGTTCCAGGAATCCATGGAAAAGTACCCTCCCGATGGCGGTGTTGGGCCGGATGCACCGCTGGAGCAGCGGTTTCGTGCCCATGTCCTGGCCATGCTGCAGCGCGGTGTCGATCCGGACAGCTTTGAGTTTGAAATCATGCTCAAGGAATTCGCCAATCCCACCGGTCTGCTTTTCGAGGTGGTACATCAATCACTGGAACCCCTGCGACAGAGGTTCCTGGCTCTCATCCGCGGACTGCTTGGTCCGCAGGCCAGTGACCAGCAGCTCGAGATGTGTATGATGAGTGTTCGCTCTCAGTGCTTCGATGTCCGGCACCTTGCACGACATCGACGGCTGACCCCCAAGCCGGAACTGGCACCCCCCTCCGTGGTGGATTCAGTTGGCCTGGAAGTCGTTGCCGACCATATCGTGCGGTTTTCACTGGCCGGCATTCGGGATATTCGCAATCAGATTCAGACGGAAAACTGTAATCAGAGCTATAAATAAGGAACGTATTATGTCAGGTGGAATCAAAAAAACGGTTTTGCTTTTACTGGTTGTGGCTGTAGTGGGAATCTCCATTGCATGGTATTCCAGCCGCTCCCAGGCATCAACCCTGTCGTATCGTGCTGCCGAGGTCAAGCGTGGCGACCTGCAGGCAACGATTACCGCCACCGGCACGATTGAACCGGTCGAATCCAT
>JBDKVE010000103.1:0-13602 GCA_039679345.1 Anaerohalosphaeraceae bacterium | reverse complement strand
ATGAGAACGAAACTCCCGAACAGCGAGAGGCACGTCTGGAGTGGTGGCGGGAGGCCCGTTTTGGCATGTTCATTCACTGGGGCGTGTATGCCGTTCCGGCCGGTACTTATAATAACACAAGGGTTGGCGGCATCGGTGAGTGGATTATGTGCCAAGGCAAAATTCCTGTAGCGGACTATCAGAAGTATGCTACCCAGTTCAATCCCGTTAAATATAATCCCGACGCCTGGGTCAAACTGGCTAAAGAAGCTGGCATGAAATATATTGTTATCACCTCCAAACACCACGACGGATTCGCCTTGTTTGATTCCAAAGTATCCAAGTGGGATGTGGTCGATGCAACGCCTTATGGCAAAGATTTGCTGAAGCCACTGGCTGCGGCCTGTAAAAAGCACGGCGTTAAACTTGGATTTTATTATTCTCAGGCTCAGGACTGGTGCCAGGGTGGTTCTGCCTGCAGTGGTTACTGGGATCCGGCCGCACAGAATACCGGCATGGATGCGTATCTGAAAAATATTGCTGTCCCGCAGGTGGAAGAAATCCTGTCCAATTATGGTGATATTGCAGTCCTCTGGTGGGATACGTCCTGTGATATGAACAAAGAACGTGCCCAGATGTTTGAGCCGGTTATGTCACAACATCCCGGCATTATCACCAATAATCGTCTTGGCGGCGGCTACCCCGGTGACAGTGAAACCCCGGAACAGCATATCCCCGCAACCGGTTACAAAGATCGTGACTGGGAAACCTGTATGACGATGAACGACACATGGGGCTTTAAGAGTTATGATGATAACTGGAAATCGACCCAGACGCTGCTTCGCAACCTGATTGATATTGCCAGCAAGGGCGGCAACTACCTGCTGAATGTCGGCCCGACCGCTGAAGGCGAAATCCCCCAGCCCAGTATCGAACGCCTGCACGAAGTGGGTGCGTGGATGAAAGTCAATGGCGAATCCATTTACGGAACCACCGCAAGTCCGTTTGCCAAGCTGGATTGGGGCCGCTGCACCAAGAAAGTTTCCGCACGTGGAACTAAGTTATACCTGCATGTCTTTAACTGGCCGCAGGATGGCAAACTGCTGCTGCCCGGCCTGAAGAGCGATGTGAAAAAAGTCTATCTACTGGCCAACTCCGCCGCATTGAAGACAGAGGCTACGGATGAGGGTATTGTTGTCACACTCCCGGCACAAGCTCTGGATCCGATTGCGACGGTGGCGGTGCTGCATATTTCCGGTGAATTGAAAGTCGAAAAAGCTTTATTGGCACAAGCCGCAGACGGCACAGTCGTATTATCGGCGATACAGTCTAACATTCACAATTTCAACGGTTCTGACGCCCAAGTGGAAGAAAAAGGCGGCATACCGAATATTGGATTCTGGACGGCTTCCGGCGTGACGGTGGACTGGGGATTCAAGATTACAAAACCCGGACGATTCGATATTATTGCCAGCGTTGCCTGTGCCACTGAGAAAAGCCAGTTCCAGATTCTTGCTGACAATCAGAAGCTGAACTCGTCCGTAACGTCAACCGGCAGTTATGATACTTTTGCCGACCAGAAGCTCGGGCAGGTTGAGCTGAAGACCGCGGGTGAATATCTTCTGCAGATTAAACCCGATAAGAACGCCTGGGCGCCGATTAATATTCGCAGTCTGACCTTAAAACCGGCCCAGTAAAAAATCAAATAATAACATTATGAAAGGAAGGGTTATATATATGGGTACTTTAAAAGCTCAGTGTCTTGACAGTATTAAAAAAGCAACACCGCGAATCCCCGTGATTGGCGTTTTTGGCCCCGGTGATCCGCGTATCGACCAGGACAGTCGAACCCGGGCACAGAACATTATTGGCATGGTTGCCAATGCGATTTCCGGCCAGGTGGTTCTGCCGGACAAAACCCCAGTGCCGGTGGTGTATTCTTCTGTGCTGGTGGACAATGAATCGCAGGCGGATGTCGTCGCTCAGCAATTTCGTCAGGCCGGGGTCAATATCCTGGTCTGTGCCCCCGACACATGGTCATTTCCCCAGTTGACCACCATCTCCCTGCTCCAGCAGTTTCCCAAAGAGACACCATTAAATATTACCTGCGGCAACAGCGGCCCCCGGCCGGGTGTCGTGTATGCCCATGCGGTATCCGGAGCGCTCAGTCAATCGGGCAGACTGATTCATCTGAATGTCGGAAATTGGCCGGATACAGGCATGAATCCCAAGATGAGTCAGGCGACAGAAACGGCATTAATCGACTGGTGTTATGCTGCGGTTGCCGCCGTCGCTCTGCGGGGCCGACGCGTGATGATATTTGGCCACGATTCCATGGGCATGGAAACCGCTCTTGCACATATTCTTCCGACACGCAATACCTTTGGCCTCGAAATTACCCGTCTTGATATGAAATTGCTGGCCGACATGCTGAACAAGGAATCCTATGACAAGAAAGAACTCAAGGTTCTGCGGGCCTGGATTGACAGCAATATCGGAAAGCGTCTGGAAATCAAGACCGACGCCGATAACCAGCGGTTCAATCAGAGTCTTGCGATGTATCTGATCAATCGCGATCTGATGAACGAACTGAACGCGGTAGGCGGTGGATTCATGAGCCAGTTGGAGTGGGGCAGTGACCGTCGTGGTATTCCGATGCCCGTGGCAGATGCGATGGAATCCATCTTCAACAGTACCTTTGACCACAATGGCCCCAAGGCGCCATTGCCCTATGCCACTGAAGCCGATGCACAGGGATTATTGACCATGTTGTTTATGACCTGGCTGTCCGGTGGCAATCCGCCGCTGTTTATGGACTTCCGCAAGGTCTGGGAAGGCTGGGAAATCAATGCCCTGGCCAAAAAAGTCGGCGTCAAGGTCAATTCAAAGGCCGATTATATCGTCAAGGGACTTGTGGACGGCGACAACTCCGGCAGTGCCGCCTTTGACTGGGCGGCCAAGCCCGGTGCAAGCCAGAAAGACATTATGAAGGGCATTTCCATGCCTCTGGCCGATGATGGCTATTTCCCAGGCGGCGGCAACAGCGTGACGTTTATGACCCCCGAAGGCATCGAGGGGATTGCAGCGCGTATGGCCTATAGCGCCCTGAATAACAAATTCAGCCTTGTCTGGGATGAAGCCTATACGACCAGTGTGCCGACCAAACTGGGCCAGGCGATGTGCAACCTGACCAACTGGAACTGGCCGCACACCTTTGTTGTGCCCAAATACGCCAGCATGGTCGAGTATAAGCAGTATGCCCCGGCCAACCACTTCCACATGACCTGGAATCTGCCGGTGACGCGTCTTCAGTATTGGATGGATTTGACCGGTGTACTGAGTGTGACTCCGTGGGCCGCTCGACCGACCTTTATCGAGGGTACGGATCGTCCCCAGCCGTTGATTTATCTGCTCAATGGTGGAGAAAATGCCTTTAAAATGCTGAAATAAACAGGCATTTCATTGTACGTCAATACGATGGGTCTGCGTTGTAAGGATTGAGAGAATTCATGGGTGGCAATACAAGGATTTTGTCCTAATTTTGTGGACAATTAAGCCCGGATTGGTATAATGCCCCGCTATGAAATTATATCCATTACAATGCAGGCCCCTCTTCAAGTCGCGTATCTGGGGAGGCAAGAAATTACAGGATGTTTTCGGCAAGACACTGCCTGCGGGCCAGCTCATTGGTGAAAGCTGGGAGCTGGTTGATTTGCCGCAGGATAAAACTGTAATCGACAATGGTCCTCTGGCCGGGACAACACTGGCCGAGGTGTTGAAGCGTTATCCCGGGCGGATTACCGGGCGTGATCATTTCACAGGTGCACTGCCGCTGCTGATTAAATTCATCGATGCCCGCGAAGACCTCAGTGTTCAGGTTCATCCGGATGCCGAAACCTGCAAAAAAATGGGCAAAGGTGACCCCAAGACCGAATGCTGGTATATCCTTCAGGCCGAGCCGGGTGCGGCCATCTACAAAGGCGTCAAGCCCGGAACGACTAGCGAGCAATTCCGCCAGGCAGTTCAAAACGGCACCTGTGCGGACCTGCTGGAACGAGTTCCGGTGCAGGTCGGGGAATGTCATTTCCTGCCTTCAGGCACCTGCCACGCCATCGGCGCCGGACTTCTGATTGCTGAAATTCAGCAGCCCTCCGACACGACCTATCGTGTCTTTGACTGGAGCCGGGTCGATTCTGCGACCGGCAAACCCCGCCAACTGCATATCGAAGAGGCCATGCAAAGCATTCGTTTTGATCTGACCGCGGACAAACTGCCGGTTCGGTCTGTCGGCTGCCTGGTGGATGCCGATGAATTTCAAGTGTACAAACGACATCAGGTTGCCGGCGCGCAGGTTCTGATTGAACCGGGCACTATGAAAGCTGTCGTATTTCTGACCGGCAAAGGCCAGTGGAAGGGCAACGATTTCCAGCCTGTTCCCTTTAAGTCCGGCGATACCTTTTTGGTACCTGCGGCCATGGAAGGGTATCTGCAGTTTCAGGAAGAAAGCGAATATCTGATTTCGACAGTCAATTTGTAGTTGTCCTAATCCCCGTTTTTTAATCTTTCAAGACTTTGTTTTGAAGGGGGAAAAGGATTGTCATTATATCCAGTAAAAACGGCTCTGGATACACCAAAATCCTTTCTCAGTCCTTTTTTCAGTGTGGTGCGCTGAAAATCCATACAATCTTTTCCGACCAAATCTACATAGAATTAATTGAAAAAAAAGAACTGTTTTTTCACTCCAATTGTGATCAATTTCGTCATAATACTATAGAAAGTATAAAGACCAGGATGTTGAGATGGGTGATATATCCGCAAAAAAAGACAGTTTTAGCGTAGAATTTTTACGCCTGTTTGTCGTTCACCAGAAACCAATCTATGCGTATTTACTGGCCATGGTGCATCACCCTGCAGATGCCGAGGATATTATGCAGGACGTTGCGGCGCTGATGTGGGAGAAATTTGACGAATTTCAGACGGGTACCAACTTTGGTGCCTGGGGAATTACAATAGCCCGCAACAAAGTTCTGGAATATCACCGCAGAAAGAAAAGTGAGTACACATTTTTTTCCGACCACCTGATGGAATATATTAATCATATTGCGACAGAAAAGCTCGAACAGATGGATGATCAGGTCAAAGCGCTGCAGCAATGCCTGCTGAAACTTCAGGATACCGACCGCGGATTGATTCAGGTTCGTTATGAAAAGGGCATGACGATCAAGCAAATCGCAGAGCAAATGCAGCGCCCGATTACGGGAATGTATAAAGTGATGGCCCGTATCCATCGATCCCTGGTTCGCTGTGTCCGGCTGACCCTTAATGCCTGGGAGATGGAAGGATGAACGACCGCCGTTATCCCACTGAACTGGATGAATTGATTATCCGAAAGCTGGATGGCACCATCACCCCGACTGAATATGAGCAATTGGTCCAATGGCTTGATCGGGATCCGGAGGCGGTCTGTTATTATATTGATTTTACCATGCTGTATGTGGGGTTGTCGCAGCCCGGCCGGATATCCTTTTCGTCCGAACAGGCGGATATTTCGCAGGAATGCTACAACACGCTTTTTAATCTGCTGGCCGAAAATGAAAAGGGCGCCCCAAAAATCGAGATGCCAGACACTGCTAAGATAGATGCTTCTCTGGACAGGGATATTAAAACAAAAAGGCTGTTTGGACGGGTTACTCCCATCAATCTCTGGATTGCTATCGGGTCCATGGCGGCATTACTATTCATGATTGCTTATGCAACATTTTATCCCAGTGTAGCACCCGGTCAGGTTGCAGTTTTATCGGATTCAGTCAATGCCCGCTGGGGTGATTCCGGGGATATTCAGACGGGTCAGCGTTTATATGATGATGGCAAGAGAATTTCACTGCTGTCCGGCTGTGCAAAAATTGCCTTTGATTATGGTTCGGAGATCATTATTGAGGGTCCTGCTGAATTTTCCCTTTTGTCGCAAGAAAATCTATATCTGTATTTCGGCAAGATACTGGCTCGAATCCCCACCCAGGCCGTGGGATTTGTTGTAGATACTCCCAGTGCCGGAGTGGTTGACCTGGGCACTGAATTTGGAGTTCAGGTTGAATCCAGCGGCTCCAGCAGTGTTCATCTGTTCAACGGCAAGGCATCTCTGCTGGCCGGCGAACAGGGAGAACGCAAAGGCAGTGTTCTTTTAACCGGAGGAATGGCACGCTCGGTGGACTTTCTGACCGGCCAAACGCGGGAAGTGACTATGAGTGAGCATGCCTTTGTGAGACGGCTGGATTCGTCCAAACAACTGGTCTGGCGAGGTGAACCGCTGAATCTGGCTGATATTGTTGGAGGCGGTGATGGTTTTGAAACCGGCAGGGCGAATTGCGGAATTGATCCGATTTCCGGAATGTTAGATGAGATTCAGGGTATTGACCGATATGCCCCCAACCAATATGTTCCGGTTCCGGACAATCCCTTCGTAGATGGAGTATTTGTGCCCAACGGCAAAACCCAGCAGGTTATCAGTTCCCTGGGGCATAGCTTCGAGGCCTGTCCGGTGACACAGGGCAACTATTACATCGAGGTTGCCAATCGACCGAAATTTATTGTTCCCGATGCCGTCCTGGCAAACAGTCTGGCCGAAGAATCCAGTATTCTGTTGCATGCCAATCTTGGCATCACATTTGATCTGAATGCCATTCGGTCAGGGCTGCCCGGTGTGCATATTGCAGAATTTAAGACTGAAATTGACATCAGTGCCCTGGCTCCCCGTACTCCCAATGCGGATATCTGGATTTTGGTGGATGGCAAACTGAAGTATAGCAAACGAAATATGATGGAAATAGGAAAACGGGAAATGGTCAGTGTTGCATTGCATCAGAGCGATCGGTTTTTAACTCTGATTGCCACCGATGGCGGCGATCCCGATTGTCGTCTCGATAAGGAGGGTTTCCGGTGGAAAAGTATTGACAGCGACTGGTGTGTGTTTTGGAAGCCCGTTTTGGTGTTAGAGTAGCCAAGAGATGTCAGGTTACGTTTGAATGATGAATCGTTGACGTTTAAGCGCATATAAAACCATTTTATTACTTTATTTTGGGAGGTCTAACGCTATGAGAAGAGTAAGTGCAAGTATCATGATTCTGGCCATACTCGTAATGTCGGTATCGACGTTCGGAGGATTGGTCAACCGTTACAGCTTTACCGTGGATCCCAACGATTCGGTTGGAACGTCCAACGGTGTCCTGACCAATGGGGCGACTATTTATGAAGGCCAGGTGGTTTTAAATGGCGGAACCAGTTGGTCGGCACCCTGTGTAACTTTGCCGCCCGACGTTTTAAAAGACTATACCAGTGTTACGATTGAAGTCTGGTATTCACTGGATGGCACATCGGACTGGCAGCGGTTGTTTGACTTTGGCGATTCAGCCGGCGGAGAAGCCGGTGCCGGCGGAAATTACATTTTCTATACGCCGACATCCGGCGGAGCTGATTCCCGGTTTGTTATTTCCACCGGCGGTATTCCGGGCTATAATTACAATGAAAACCTTGCGGTCGGGCCGGACCTTGTTACCGGAGCTACTTACCATGTTGCCTGTGTCTATGATGCGGCGACCTCGGAAATTCGCCTGTACCAGGATGGCAAGTTTGTCAATTCCTCTGCCACCTCTCACCTGTTATCCAATGTGGGACGGAGTTTTGCCTATATCGGCAGTTCAACGTATCGCGGCGATGCCGCTTTTGCCGGCAAAGTGAATGAATTCCGTATCTATAACAGAGTATTGAATGGGTCAGAATTGGCTCTTACCTATTTCAAAGGGCCGGATACAGTCAATCCATTGTTTATTGCCGGCACCGACCCGGCAGATGGACAGACCAATGTACCAGTGAATCCTACGCTGTCCTGGGTTATCGATCCGGCATATGCTCCCACAGCCTATGACCTGTATGTCGGCACGGATCCTAATATTATTGACCCCAATGTGCCTAATGTCGCGGCGATATCGATTATCAAACAGTTGGGATTGACGACAAACAGCTATGCAATTCCAACGGCACAGACTCTGACCAAAGATAAAATGTATTACTGGAGAGTAGATGCCGTCATCGATGGTGTTACCTATCAGGGTGCTGGCCAAAGCTTTAAAACGATTCCTAATGCCCCGGTCTTTACGACCAATCCGAGTTATTTTGGCTTCTTCCCTGGAGAGACAGTTTCGATGACTGCGGTTGCAGAGGATACCGGCGGCGGCGCTTTGACCCTCAAATGGTATAAAGCAGGAACCCCGGCTCAGGAAGTGATTGCGGATGGCACCCATATTATGATTGATACGGTATCGGATGGTAAGATTTACACCTCCACGCTGATGATTAATGCAATTGCCAAGGCAGAAGCAGGTGCCTACTATGTTACAGCGACCAATACCGGCGGAACGGCAACTTCGACCTCGGGATATTTCATTTGCAAGCAACTGCTGGCCTATTATCCATTCGAAGGGAATGCCGACGATGCTTCAGCTAACGGCATGAATGGTACACTTGCCACATTGGGAACAGCCCCCAACAATATCCTGCCTACGTATGCCGCTGGTAAAGTCGGCCAGGCAATTAGCCTGTCGAATACCTATTCCAACTATGTTGATCTGCCCGATGGTTTTGATGACTTCAGGACTGGTATAACCATCAACCTCTGGGCCTATCCGACGGTTGCAGGAAACTGGGCAAACTTCATCCAGTTCTCAAATGGTGCCCCCAACAACAACATCTTTTTCTGCCGTAACGGCACCTCAACCAATCTGCAATTCAGAACAGCCAACGGCACGACCCAACTTGCCGCGGTTGTGGGCAATGGTGCTATTGCCCTGAATCAGTGGCAGATGTTTACTGTAACTATGGACCAGTCCGGCGTGATCAAGCTGTTCAAAAATGGAGTCCTGTATTTCTATTACAATGTCGATGGTTCCACGACGACTCCTACGGCGACTATTGCACTGCCAATCTTTGTTACGCGTGTGAATAACTACATCGGCAAGAGTGCCTGGGGTGACAACTACTTCACAGGCCAGATGGATGAAGTTCGCGTGTACAACTATGCCTTAACTCCCGAAGAGATTGCTGCTCGGTATATCGCAGATGCAGATTTAGCTTCGATGTGTCTGAGCAAACCCGCATATGATTATACTAACGATTGCAAGGTCACCCTGGATGACTTTGCCCTGTTTGCTGGACAGTGGCTGGATTGTGGTCTCTATCCTGCAAGTGTGTGCGACTAAGTTATCTGTTTTTCTGAGATGTTTAAGCTCCGGCAGGCCTGATGATCTGCCGGAGCTTTTTTAATTGACATGCCAGGGTATTCAGACCATCTTATATTAAAAGAGGGGCTGGTGGGGCGATATGCAGTCTGTCTCGAACCCAACAATACCATGCCTCTGGGATGCCACAGTGCCTGACAGCTTTCGTTTGTTGAAAATATTTGCCAAAACGATGAATTTATGTTTAATAGTATTAGCGATTCCATCCGATGGTGAACAGTCAAGACATTATATTGAACCGATGAATTAATCAGCAGGATGTTGATGATGGATGATTCTAAAACGATAATCTTATGTATATTATATGTTTTATTGGGGCGGTACGCCTGTTCCGAATCCAGGGAACTGTGTTCTCTGAAGTCGCCCGATGGGTCAAACGAAATTGCGGTTTACCTGAACAGCCAGGGGATGCCGTCGTATCGTGTCCAGCGAAACCATACTATACTAATTGAAGATTCTCCGCTGGGGTTGCGGTGTGATGGGCAGGATTTCAGCCGGGGTTTGGCCCTGTCTCGCATCAACCGGGATCGGCTGCAGCGTCAAACCTATTCGCTTCTGACGGGGAATTGCCGCCTCATAGATACAACACTGTCACAAAAGAGTCTGATTCTGAAAAATGCACAGGGATTAAAGATCGCAGTGGATCTTGTCGCCGGTGGCGAGGGGGTGGCTTTTCGCTACCGATTTGAAGGCAACGAATCACCACGCAGGATTATTGATGAACTGACCGGCTTTCAGGTTCCATCCAATGCTGAGGCCTGGCTTCAACCCTATCATACAGCAGGACGATATACTCCGGCGTATGAGGACTTTTACTTCCGTGTGGCCCCCGGCAAACCGCCGGTTGAATCCCGTGCAAAAGTGCGAGGGTGGTGTCTGCCGGGATTATTTCAAATGCCATCATCGAAAATCTGGATGCTTATCGCCGAATCCGGAGCGGACGGCTCTTATTGTGCCTGTCATCTTGATGTGGATTCCTCTTCAAAGGGGTTATACAAAATCGCACTGGCCTTTGAAGATGAGGTCACCGGGGCAAAGACATTTGATCTCCGAAGTCAACCCGATCCTGTGCTGACATACAAAACACCCTGGCGTGTGATAATCATGGCAGATCAGGCTGGGGCCATTCTGAACTCAACCCTGATTACGGATTTGGCTGAACCTTGCCGGATTGATGATATCTCCTGGATTCAGCCTGGACGGGCATCATGGTCATGGTGGTCGCATCCAGACGGACCAAACACCGAAGACCTGTATAATCAGTTTACCGACCTGGCAGCGGAATTCCATTGGGAATACACCCTCTTTGATGCGGGGTGGTGGAATGTCAATCTTGAAAACATCTGCCGATATGCAAATAACAAGTGTGTCAAGCCCTTGCTGTGGACACATGCTGCCGATTGTACCGATCCAAAAACAAGGCGACGCAAGATGGATGAATGGGTCAGCAGGGGTGTCCAGGGAATCAAGGTTGACTTCTGGTGCTCTGACCGGCAGGAAACCATGGCGGCAATAGATGCCACGCTTGAAGATGCTGCGGCACGCAAGCTGGTGGTAATTCTGCATGGCTGTACGATTCCCCGTGGTTGGCATCGAACCTGGCCCAATCTGTTGACAGCGGAGGCCGTATTGGGAACAGAAAGTTATTTCTATGAATCACGGTATCCGGGTTATGCCGCTCAATTGAATACAATATTGCCGTTCACACGGAATGTGTCCGCGCCGATGGATATAACTCCGTTTGCATTGACCCTCAGAAAATATCCGCGAAAGACAACCGCAGCGCATGAGCTTGCGGCGGCACTGGTTTTCACTTCAGGGATTATTCATTATGCCGATTCTGTCGAGGTCTTTACCAGTCTCCCGGAGGAGGTCAAGCGGATATTGCGTCTGGCTCCGGCTGCCTGGGATGAAACAAAGTGCTTCGTCGCTGATCCCGGTCGGGCGGTGGTTCTGGCTCGCAGGGCGGGTAAAGCCTGGTTTATTGCGGGATTAAATGGAACGGCCCAGTCCATGCCGGTCAGGCTGGATTTGAAATCCCTGGGCACATTTCAAAAGGGCGTTGAAATTACGGAAGGGAGAGACCTGCTGATGCACTTTTCAACAAAACAAATGGTCGAATTTGCAGAATGGCAGCACCAGATGCCGTCCATGGGAGGATTTGTACTGGAGCTTGAGCAAGAAGAATAAAAAGGCTGATGCCTGTTTTAGGCTTAAAAGGAGAATATTCCCCAAAGTGCTAATTTATGTTCCGAAAAGGTAAATCTTTCTGCTTTATTTTAGGATGAAGCCTATTATACTGACGGTTTTATGAATGGATAGCGAACGTGTCGAATCGTCTCAGTGCATTACACATAGTCAGGCGGCTCAGAGAAAAGGGTTTTCAGGCCTTTTTCGCCGGGGGCTGTGTGCGCGATATGCTTCTGGGACGACGGCCCAAGGATTACGATGTTGTCACCAATGCCTTGCCTGACCAGATTATAAAACTGTTCAGGCGGACCCTCGAAATCGGCGCCCAGTTTGGCGTTATTATGGTCCTGATGGATGGCAAGCAGGTCGAGGTGGCCACCTTCCGCACAGAACAGGGCTATGCCGACGGCCGCCATCCCGACCAGGTCGAGTTTGCAACAGCCAAAGAGGATGCGTATCGGCGGGATTTTACCATCAACGGAATGTTTTTCGACCCAATCAGCAGGCAGATACATGATTTTGTTGGCGGTCAGAAAGACATTGGGCGACGTATCCTGCGGACGATTGGCCCAGCCCGTGAGCGGTTTGGCGAAGATTACCTGCGGATGCTGCGGGCGATTCGTTTTGCGGTCCGTTTTGATTTTGCGATTGAACCGACTACCTGGGATGCGATGTGCGAACTGTCCGGCCGGATCACCCGCATCAGCGCTGAGCGTGTGGCCAACGAACTGGAAGGTATCCTGACCCATCCAAACCGAAAGCAGGGGGGGCTTTACCTTCACAGCAGCGGCCTGATGGATCATATTTTTCCCGGATTTACCCTTCAGCAAGTTAAATATGGGTTGTCGGTAATAGGCTATCTGCCCAAAAATGCAGACTGGGCACTCGGACTGGCGGCATTGTTTGCAGAGCTTGGTGTGCAGCAGGCACTGGATATGGTGGAACGATTGAAACCCAGCCGGTCATTGGTCAAACAGGTCTCATTTTTATTGAAACATAGGGGCTTGCTGGCCGATGGCAATATTCCTCTGGCTCAATTGAAGATGCTGGCTGCAGAGCCGTACTTCTGGGACCTGTTCGACCTCCAGAAGGCCATCCAAAACGCCCAAAAAGGCAAACGATCCGGCCTGACCAAAATCAAGCAGCGACTCAAGACCCTAAAAGGCACGGACTTTACCCCAAGGCCGCTGCTGGATGGACACGCCCTGATGGCCCTCGGTGCCTTGCCCGGCCCGATGGTCGGCCGGCTCAGCCGGGAGATGTATATTGCCCAGCTTTCCGAGCATATATCGACTGAAGAACAGGCCCGAAAATGGGTGCAAAAATGGCTCGATAAGAACTTAAGTTCCTACAAATAATAGATATAGAGGAATTTCCGACGGTCTGTTATAGTTCTGAAAAATTTGTAAATTTTCGTCGGCAGGGGCTTGTCTTCGCCGAAAAAATATGGTACAACCCAAAATCTGTCGGGGCCATAGCTCAGTTGGGAGAGCGCTTGCATGGCATGCAAGAGGTCGTGAGTTCGAATCTCATTGGCTCCATTCAAAAAAACCTCATTTTTAAATCAAAAATAAGGTTTTTACACTACTTAACTTCTCCACAATGACCCCTATATCCCCTTTTGGCGTCCAAATGTAGTCCAAGCCCATTCTGGAACTATCCTGAAATCAGTCTAAAACCAGTCTAATTCTATTTTTTTGGAGAAAAATTGAAAAATATTTAACTATTTTCTAAAATCATTAATATCACTTCACAAACAACGATTTTGATAGAAAAAAATTTTACAGGGAGGTCTTACATTCTGTCCAATTGATGTGTAAAAATAAAGAAGAGGTGTGAGGTAGTTTTTGGCGTCCAAATGGCGTCGAAAGGGATTACGCAGAGTGGTTATTGTGTTAGTGCTGGCTTTATGGGCTGACCCTTTTGATTTCAATTTAGATTTTACAATAAAAAGACAAAATTAGGTATTTATTTGAAACACAGGTTTAAATTAGGTAGAATATGATATTCTTTTTCGGTATTTTTGGGAAAAAGGTTTTTTACAAAAGTCATCTTAATACTGTAGGAGTTTAACGAAGGAAGCGTCTTGTTTTGGGAGGTACAGCGATGTTCGGCCGGAGTTTTGGTTTTTTTGGAGCATTAG
>JBDKVE010000102.1:0-5843 GCA_039679345.1 Anaerohalosphaeraceae bacterium | reverse complement strand
TTGATGGTGCGTCCGGGTTCATTCGGGACAATCTAAGTGGAACAGGAGTGGCGATCTTTCTGGTCGAACCCAAAGGATTTGATATCCATTTCACCAACCTGCCGGAGGATTTTTCAGTCGAAAAAGGGCACTTTGAAACCTGGTTTACACCACAGGTGGTTCAGGAAATCAGCCGGAACAATCAGGTTTGTACATTGGACCAAATGCTTCAGATGGGACTACAGGCAAATCCTTCCACAATTAAGCATCTTACCGCAGCAGCGGTTCCACTTGGTAAATTGGGAAAAGGAGTAGGGTTTATTTTGCTATATCGTCAGGCAGACAGACCTTTTTCCAAAGAGGAACTTGGGGATATTGCGGCAGTCTCGCCTGGATTACGTATCGCAATCCAAAAAAATCATGCCATAATTGAAAATCCGATTCAATCCTGAATCGGAACAAATACTCCTATTACTGCACTCTGATAGTCTGTAATTGTCGCTGATTTTTACAGAATTATCGTTTTCATTTAATTTTTCACATCCTGAAAATTTATGAAACAAATATCCTATCATCTCCGTCTAAACTTACATGTTGCGGTGAAATGGATTTACCTAACTTCTTTTGCAGAAAGAAATTGAGTTTTTTGCAGACCGTGGAATAATAAATGGAAACCAGTTGGCCAAAAGAAGAAAAAAGGATTATTTCGATAATGCGTCCAAAACTTGGAGAATTGCTTTGCAGTAAGGGCCTTATCAATTCTCAGCAATTGACTGAGGCGCTGGAGATGCAAAAAGATGACCCCCGTAAACTGGGACAAATCCTGCTGGATACCACAGGGTTGAATTCTCGGTTTTTAAACGAGATTCTTTGTGAGCAGGCGGGAATCGAAAAACTGGAGCTGGAAGGCTTGACGGTTCCGCCGGAGATCTTGTCGCTGGTGCCTGCAGAGGCGGCCAGTCAGTACAATGTGCTGCCGATAGGGCGGGAAAACGGGCGGTTGACTTTGGCGATGTCGGATCCATTTGATCATATTGCACTGAGCAATTTGCGAATGATCACGGGGCTTTCGATTCGCCGGTGCTACAGCCGACCGTCGGAGCTGGAAAAAGTCATTCAGCATTATTACGGCAGCAACGTCGCCCGGATGGTTCGAAATCTTTCGACGGATGAAGAATCCGAAGGACAGGATGCCAATGGCCAGTTGACCGCCTCACGGCTGCACGAACTGGCCCGTGAGCCATCCCTGGTGAACCTGGTCAATCTGATCCTGCTGGAAGCCATTGAATCGAGGGCCAGCGATGTTCATGTAGAGCCCTTCGAAAATCAGGTCAAAATCAAGTACCGTATAGACGGCATGCTAATCGAAAAGTCGACATCGCCCAAGCGTCTGCAGGCGGCGATTATCTCGCGTATCAAGATTATGGCGGGGATGAACATCGCCGAACGCTATATTCCGCAGGATGGGCATATTGAGTTCAGCACGGGTCGCGGTAAAGTAGATTTGCGCGTATCGACGGTTCCTTCCGTATGGGGCGAGGCGGTTGTGATGCGTATTCTGGACCGCGGCAATGCTTTGATTGCGCTGCATGATCTGGGGATGAGTTCAAATATGCTGGAGGGATTCAGCCAGGCACTGAGTAAAGCTCATGGTATTATTCTGGTTACCGGTCCGACCGGCAGCGGCAAAACCACAACTCTGTATGCTGCGCTGAATCATATTTACAGCCCATCCCTGAAAATTATTACGGTTGAAGATCCCGTTGAATATCAGTTGGATGGCGTGGTCCAAATGCCCATTAATCCCCGGCGGGGTTTGACCTTCGGCAGAGGGCTGCGGCATATCCTGCGTCAGGATCCCAATATCATCATGGTTGGCGAAATCCGCGATAAGGAAACGGCTGAAATCGCTATCCGTGCGGCCCTGACGGGACACCTTGTGTTATCGACACTGCACACCAATAATGCGGCGGGGGCTATTACGCGTCTGATTGATATGGGTGTGGAGCCGTTTTTGCTGGCCAGTTCTCTGGAAGGGGTGCTGGCGCAACGGCTGGTACGCAAGATTTGTCCATCCTGTCGAAAACCCTATACGCCGGATGAGACCCTGCTGGCCAATCTGAATAATTCGATTACCATAGCCCCGGATACTTCGTTGTTTCACGGTACCGGCTGCGATGATTGCAACCATACCGGGATGCGGGGGCGGAATGGGATATTTGAATTTCTGCGGATTACCGACACTCTTCGTAAATTGATCGCCGAACGACCGACAACCGAGCAGATTCTGAGCGCGGCGCCATCGGATTATCACCACATGCGTCACGATGGAATCGAGAAGATTCTGGTGGGAATGACGACACCAGAAGAAGTGCTCCGTGTGACTCAGGGTGTGGATGAAGAATAAATCGTATTCAGCAACTCAAGACAGGAGACAAGGGAATTGTCCTTATTTGAATACAAGGCAGTAGATACCGCGGGAAAATCGCTGAAGGGCGTGGTGGAAGCTTCAGACCGCAAGGCAGCCATTGGGCTTTTGGCCCAAAAAGGGCATTTTGCCATGGAGCTGAATGAAACCCAGACCCAGGCCCATCGGATAATAACAATATCCGGCAGTGAGATGGAGGGCCGTATCCGTGTGGGAAGTAAGGATGTCCTGGCGATTTCGGTACAGCTTTCCACGGCACTTAAGGCGGGATTGCCTGTTTTGGAGGCACTGCAAATTATTCGTGACCAGCAAAGCAAACCTGCCATTATTCATTTGCTGGAAAGTCTGTCCAAGCAGGTCAGTGCCGGCAAATCTCTGTCGGAGGCCATGGAGCAGTACCCTCGCATTTTCAGTCCTCTGTATGTATCCATGGTGCGGGTGGGTGAAACCGGCGGCATTCTTGACCAGACCTTCGACCAGCTTGTGCGGCTGCTGACCCGCGAAGAGAAAATCAAATCCAATATCAAAAATGCAGCGGCCTATCCAATCATGGTGATGGCGGTCGGCATGATTTCCGTGGTGATTATGCTGGTCTGGGTGCTGCCGAAGATTATTGCCACTATCGGAGCCGACAAGGCATCACTGCCCGGCCCAACCAAAGCCCTGCTGGGAGTCAGCGATTTTCTGAGCGTCTATGGTTGGCTTCTGGCGATTGCGTTGACTTTGGGAATCTATGCCTTTAACCGGTGGAAAGACACTCCGCAGGGCCGGTTTTCGTGGGATGGTTTTAAATTAAAAATTCCGATGGTCGGAAGCGTTTTGCGAACACTGGCGGTGGGACGTTTTGCCCGGACGCTCGGTTCCCTGTGCAAATGCGGGATTACGATTCTGGAAGGGTTGTCAGTGGTCCGAGACACACTGGGTAACGAGGTGCTTGGACGCCAGATTGATATTGTGGCCTCTGAAGTGAAGACCGGACGTTCTGTGGCTGAGCCGCTGGGGCAGTCCGGCATGTTTGATAAACTGCTGGTGCAGATTGTCGCGCTGGGCGAGCAGACCGGCCGGCTGGATGAGCTTCTGCTTCAAGCGGCGGATACCTTTGACGATCAGGCGGACTCGGCGCTGGTGCGTTTTGTATCGTTGCTGCCGACGGTGCTGATTCTGTTGCTGGCGACAGTTATTGGATTTATTATTGCGGCAACCTTGCTGCCGATTCTGGCGATGGATTTAACTTCTGCATTATAGGTTATGCGGAAACGATATTCGATTTATAAAATGGAAACGAAAGGCATACCAATGAGAAAAAGCAGAAAAGGGTTTACCATTATTGAATTGCTGGCGGTGGCAACGATTATTGCTTTACTGGCTGTTTTTGTGGTGCCGCGAGCCTTCAAAGGGCTGGGCAAAGCCAAACATGACATCGCCAAAGGCAAGATTGCGATTATTGAAGGGGCAATTGCGCACTTTCAATTAGCTTGTGGTCGGTTGCCTGCTGACTCAGAGGGCCTTGAGGCGCTTCTGATTGCCCCGTCGGATGTTCAGGACCGCTGGGATGGGCCTTACCTGAAAAAGAGCGACCTCCTCGATCCGTGGGATCGGCTTTATTATTATATGCAACAGGGCACGGTCAATCCCAGCAGCTATGATATTTTCAGCTATGGCGCCGATGGTCAGGAAGGGGGAGATGGTGATAATGCGGATATTTATAACGAATAACAATCTCTGATATACAGGCTTGGCATACGAGGAAAAACGAGTTGGTTTGGTACAGAAAAAAATCCGGTTTTACGATGATTGAGCTGCTGGCGGTGGCTGCGCTGGTGGGCATCCTGGCTTCTCTTTCTGTGCTGCGTTATTCAAAAATGGGGACGCAGACGGTGCTGACCAACCAAACCCGGCAGCTTTACCTGATTGCCAAGTATGCCCGTGTTGCCGCCATAGAAAAACAGATCTCGATCATTTTGAAACTGGATGAAACACAGCAGGCTCTGTTTCTTGTACCTGCTGTGCAGGATCAACAGACCGAACAGCCAGTTACGGCGATGTCTCAGGAAGAGATTTTGGCGGGACAAATAGAAAGCCCGGTGCTTAAAAATGCCTATACCCGCCCCCTTACCCTGGACCCGAAACTGCTGGTGGAACAGTTTCTGGTGGATGGTCTGGACGGGCGTCAGACGGAATGCCTGTTTTATCCGGACGGCAAGGCCCAGGCCTGTATGATTCAACTGGGTGATGGGCTCAGGCATGCTTATGTGATGATTAGTCAGACCGGGCGTGTTACCATGCAAAACGGCATTGCTGAACAACTGCAAACCGGACGTGTGGATTTGGATTCAAACGAATGATGATTCGCAAGCAAAACAAGGGATTCAGCCTGATTGAGGTGCTGGTTGCGGCGGGCTTGCTGGCGACGGCCACCGTGACCATCTGCGCCCTTGGAGCAAAGAGCCTTTCGGCGCTTCGGATTCATCAGGAATACGAAAAGGCGTGGGATGTTCTGGATCGACAGATGGTTCTGCTGGATCAAATCGGAGTTCAATCACTGATCAGCAATCCGAATTTGTCTGGCATTATCTCGGATCAGCACAGCTCGACGCAATGGCGATGGCAGGCCGTTCTGGAACCGATGGAAATTGAGGAATTATACAGTCTGACCATGACAGTGGAATGGGTTTCAGAAAATCGGGTTCGACGTGTTCAGTGTGATACCCGGCTTCGGGCGGCAACAGAGACGGCCAGCACAACAACTTCAACAACGACTGGCACGGGAACCACCACCGGAACAGGAACTACGGGTACGACAGGAACTTCTGCAACCGGTTCAGGGACAACGACGGGTACAACAAGATGAAAACGAATTGCCACAATAGAAACGCGTTTACGCTGCTGGAAATGCTGATTTCCGCAACGCTGGGGGCGTTTATTGCTCTTGTGGCATTATCGGGGCTTCGCAGTGTCACCGCTGCCCGCAGCGCCATCGATAAGCATAGTGAAACAGTGGATGAACTGCGTATTGCCACCGAACAATTGCGGACCGATTTGTCCAATGTGCGGCCTTTCGGCAATGCGATTCGTTTTGAAGGTCTGATCGATCAAACCGGCTCTGTGGCAACACCCCGCCTGATTTTCAGGACGTTCAGCCGATCCAAGGCGCGACTGGATCAGCCGGAATCGGAATTGTATGAAGTGGAATACTTTATCACGGAAGACGAACAGACACAAAACCTGATGCGGCGTGTCTGCCCGATGGTGGGAATCGATTCACAGACAGCGACTGAAACCACCGACGGTGGTATCCTGGAAGTGGTTGCCGGTTCCATTGTGGCATTTGATGTTCGATATTTTGACAGCGGCAACTGGACCGACCAGTGGTCATCAGAAAACATGCGGCCTCCACAGCTGGTTTTGAGCAACCTGTCGGTTGGGCAGGCCGGGA
>JBDKVE010000101.1:0-33964 GCA_039679345.1 Anaerohalosphaeraceae bacterium | reverse complement strand
AAGCCAAAGACCTGGTTGACGGCGCACCGAAGCCGGTGAAAGAAAATGTCAGCAAGGATGAAGCCGAAGCCGCCAAGAAGCAGTTGGAAGAGGCCGGCGCTGTTGTTGAAATTCAGTAGTTCAAGCAGCTTTGATTCGGTTTGAAACGGTGTAATGAGGCAAATGGAATCGGCCTTGGAATGGTTTTCAAAACCGTATAAAAAAATTTGAGAATGAAATAATCCTGCGGCAGGCGAACCTTGAAAACAGGGTTCGCCTGACCGAAAGGATTTTGTGTATTAATTCAATAATATCGGACGTAAAGACTCCAGCTTTTAGCGGAGTAACAATAAAGGCAGTAAAGCCAAACGGAGAGTTGTCGAATGACATCATTAAACATCCGTCATTTTCGTAATTTCGGCAAAATTGGGGATGCAGTTGAGGTTCCGAACCTGATTGAGGTTCAGCTTGCCAGTTACGAGCGGTTCCTGCAGCAGGATCAGGCATGGGACACCCGTCCTCATACGGGACTGGAGGCGTTATTCCGTGAAGTGTTCCCGATTGTCAGCTATGACAAGACGATGGAACTGGAATATCTGGGCTATGAATTGGAGCCGCCGCGTTACAGTATCGAACAATGCAGAGAATTGCGGCTGACCTACGGGTACCCGCTGAAAGTGCATTGCCGGCTGAAACGCAAAGACATGGAAGATATCGCCGAGCAGGCCATTTACCTGGGGGAAATCCCGGTGATGATCGGCGGCGGCGAATTCATAATTAACGGGGCGGAACGCGTGATTGTCAATCAGCTTCACCGCAGCCCTGGTGTGGATTTTGTGATTGACAGCAAAGACGGCGACCGGGTTCTGCACGGGGCACGTATTATCCCCGAACGCGGAAGCTGGATCGAGATGTCGGTGACGCGAAAAGACGTACTGGTGATTCGCATAGACCAGTCCAGCAAGATTCCGGCTACGGCGTTCCTGCGGGCGATGAGTCCCAACTACGGCCGGACCGATGTGCTGCTGCGGCTGTTTTACCCGACCCAGAGCGTCAAGACCAAAAAGCTGGATCCGAACATGTGGGCGGTCGGACCGATTGTGGATACCGAAACCGGAGAAATTCTGGTTGAGGCGGGTTCCCAGTTGGGCGATGCCGTGGGCAAGATTCAGGCCAGCGGCCTTGACAGCGTGGAAGTGATTTCCGAAGTCAACGACGCCCTGGTGCTCAATACCATTTCTGAAGACGGCTGCGAGGGACACGAAGAGGCGCTGATGAAAATTTACGCCCGTCTGCGTCCCGGCAATCCGGCCAATCTCGAAAAGGCCAAGCTGCTGTTTGAAGAAAAGTTTTATGATCTGAACCGCTATCGCCTTGGAGCGGTGGGGCGGTTTCGTCTGAATCGCAAATTCGGCCTGAGCGTCAAAGAAGACGAGATGTCTCTGAAGCCGGATGATTTCCTTTATACGATGAAATACATCCTCGGCCTGCGCAACAGCCAGGGTGATCTGGATGATATCGACCACCTGGGCAATCGCCGCCTGCGTACGATTGATGAACTGGCCGCTGCGGAAATCCGCAAAGGTCTGCTGAAACTGCGTCGCACGGTGCAGGAACGCATGAGTTCCAAAAGCCCGGAAGAAGTGGCTCGTATTGCCGACCTGGTCAACAGCAAGAGTGTCTCGTCGAGTATTGAATTTTTCTTCGGCCGCGGCGAACTGAGCCAGGTTGTGGACCAGACCAACTCACTGAGTCAGTTGACTCACGAACGTCGTTTGAGTGCTCTGGGGCCTGGCGGTCTGAACCGGAAACGCGCCGGCTTTGAAGTCCGTGACGTTCATATCAGTCACTATGGCCGTGTCTGTCCGATTGAGACGCCGGAAGGTACCAACATCGGTCTGATTGTGTCACTGGGTATTTTCTCCAAAGTCGATGAATACGGCTTCCTGGTGACGCCCTACCGCAAGGTCAAAGATAAAAAAGTGATCGATGAGATCGTGTATATGCGGGCCGACGAAGAAATGAAAGCGGTCTTCGCTCCGCCAAGCATGGTCAATCCGGCCAACCAAGCCCTGTATGACGGCATGGTGCTGGCGCGGAAAAACGGCGACCTGACCCAGGTTGACAGTACCGAGGTTCAGTATGTTGACGTGTCGCCCAAGCAGATGGTCGGTGTGTCGGCGGCGCTGAGTCCGTTCCTTGAGCACGACGATGCCAACCGCGCGCTGATGGGTTCCAACATGCAGCGTCAATCCGTGCCGCTGCTGAAGACGGAAATCGCGCTGGTGGGAACGGGGATGGAAGAGCCTGTTGCCCGCAACTCCAGCATGGTCATTCGGTCCCGCAAGGATGGTACCGTAACGGCAGTGGATGCGACCCGCATCGTCATTGACGGCGCGGATGAATATGAACTGCTGAAATTCAAGGGCCTCAATGAACGGACCTGTTTGAACCAGACGCCGATTGTCCAGCTCGGTCAGAAGGTTAAAAAAGGACAGATTATTGCCGACGGCGGAGCCAGCCAAAATGGTGTGCTTGCTTTGGGCCGTAATGTCCTGGTGGCGTTTGTACCGTTTGACGGCTATAACTTTGAGGACGCCATTTTGATCAGCGAGCGTCTGGTCAAGGATGATGTCTTCACAAGCATTCATATCGATGAATTCAGCGTGGAAGTTCGCGAAACCAAGCTGGGACGCGAGGAGTTCACGCGGGATATTCCCAACGTCAGTGAAAAGGCGCTGCGGAATCTGGATGAAAACGGTATTGTGCGTGAAGGAACCCGTGTGGCCCCTGGCGACATTCTGGTCGGCAAGGTCTCGCCCAAGAGCAAGACGGAACTGACGCCGGAAGAAAAACTGCTGCATGCCATTTTCGGGCGTGCGGGTGAAGACGTCAAGAATGACTCGCTGGAAGTGCCCAGCGGGTATGAAGGCGTGGTGATCAAGACCCGTCGGTTCATGCGGAAAGGCGCCGGAACCGAAGAGCAGCGCAAGGCCTATAAAGATCAGATCAAGAAATTTGAACAGGAAATGGTTGTCAAGGAATGCACCCTGTTTAAAGACATGATAAATCATGTCCAGAATGAACTGGGCATTGATGTGGTTGATCCGAACACCCGCCAGAAGGTTGGTGCCAGCGATGATATCGATGTGATTTACGAACAGATTGAAACGTTTGAAATCAGCTGGATCAAACCGGCCAATATGCGGGATTCGGCACAGAAGATTGTGGATGTTTACTGGCCGCGGCTTTTGCAGATCCAGGATGAAAAGAAACGCGAACTGGAACGGATGAAGCACGGCGATGAACTTCCCAGCGGTGTGCTGGAAATGGTCAAAATCTATATTGCGACCAAACGCACACTGTCGGTTGGTGACAAAATGGCCGGACGCCACGGTAACAAGGGTGTCATCGCCAAGATTATGCCGGAAGAAGATATGCCGTTCCTGGAAGACGGAACACCCGTGGATATCTGCTTGAATCCGCTGGGCGTACCCAGCCGTATGAACGTTGGCCAGATTCTGGAAACACACTTGGGCTGGGCGGCAAAAGTGCTTGGTTTCAATGCCATTACGCCGGTCTTTGATGGTGCCACCGAAGACGATATTCTTCACCTGACGCGTGAAGCGAATGAACATATTGTCAAACGTATGAAAGATCTGGATCATAACAAGCAGGTTCCGCCGGCCGATGAAATCTTCGCCCAGGTTCCGCTCAATGGGCTCAAATCACGGATTTACGATGGCCGCACCGGTGAGCCGTTGGATCAGAACGTAACGGTTGGCTATATGTATGTGTTAAAACTGCACCACCTGGTGGACGACAAGATTCATGCCCGTTCGACAGGGCCATACAGCCTGATTACCCAGCAGCCGTTGGGCGGCAAGGCTCGTACCGGCGGTCAGCGTTTCGGTGAAATGGAAGTCTGGGCGCTGGAAGCTTACGGCGCCGCCTACACCCTGCAGGAACTGCTGACGGTCAAGAGTGACGACATTGAAGGTCGCACCAAGATTTATGAATCTATGGTCAAAGGCACCAATACGCTGGAAGCCGGAACGCCGATTTCATTTGATGTGTTGTGCAATGAAATACGCGGTCTGGGTCTGAATATCCAGTTGGAGAAAAAACGCGTTGGGATGCCTCAGCTCTAAACGCAGCCGGTACAAGAGGTTACTGAGGTCTGAATAAATAATAGACCGCCGCAGCCCCGGCGGATGAGATTAAGGGAACAATATAGATTGGAGTTGGTCCTGATATGGTGGAATCGATTTACGATCGAATAAATGATTATGGTTCGGTAAAGATTACGTTGGCAAGTCCCAACGATATTCGAAGCTGGTCGTTTGGTGAGGTCAAAAAACCTGAAACGATTAACTATCGAACCTATCGTCCGGAAAAGGACGGGTTGTTCTGCGAGCGGATTTTCGGGCCGGAACGGGACTGGGAATGCGCCTGCGGCAAATACAAAGGCACCAAATTCAAGGGGATTATCTGTGATCGCTGCGGTGTGAAAGTGACCCACAGCCGGGTGCGCCGCAAACGCATGGGGCACATCAACCTGGCAGCCCCCGTCGTGCATATCTGGTTTTTCAAGGCGATGCCGAGCCGTCTGAGCACCTTGCTTGGAATGAAGACTTCGGATATTGAGAAGATCGTCTATTTCCAGGATTATGTCGTGGTCGATCCCGGCCAGAGCCCGCTGAAATTACGCCAACTGCTGACGGAAGACGAATTCCGGGATGCCATCAACAAATACGGCCCGTGCTTCAAGGCGTCGATGGGTGCCGAAGCGGTCAAGGAATTGCTGGGTAAACTGGAACTGAATTCCCTGTCGGTGGAACTGAAAACTCAAATCACCGAGACCAGCAGCAAACAAAAAATCAAAGACCTGAGCAAACGGCTTAAATTAGTCAACAGTATCCGCAACAGTGACAACAAGGCCGAATGGATGATTCAGGATGTCATTCCGGTCATCCCGCCGGATTTGCGGCCCCTGGTGATGCTGGAAAGCGGCAATTTTGCGACCAGCGATTTGAACGATCTGTATCGCCGTATCATCAACCGCAATAACCGGTTGAAAAAGCTCATTGACCTCAATGCCCCGGAAGTCATCATTCGCAACGAAAAGCGAATGCTGCAGCAGGCGGTGGATTCGCTGTTTGACAACGGTCGCTGCCGTCGCCCGGTGCTGGGAAGCAATAACCGTCCGCTGAAGAGCCTGACGGACATGATCAAAGGCAAGCAGGGCCGCTTCCGTGAAAACCTGCTGGGTAAACGCGTGGACTACTCGGCCCGTTCGGTTATTGTTGTTGGCCCGCACCTCAAATTGTATCAATGCGGTCTGCCCAAGCGGATCGCGCTGGAATTGTTCCAGCCGTTCATTATCCGCAAGCTGAAGGATCGCGGTTATGCCGATACGATCAAAAGCGCCAAGCGCATGCTGGAACGGCGTGAAGAACACGTCTGGGATATTCTGGAAGAAGTCATTCACCAGCACCCCGTGCTGCTGAACCGTGCTCCGACACTGCACCGCATGGGTATTCAGGCCTTTGAACCGGTGCTGGTGGAAGGCAATGCCATCATGCTGCACCCGCTGGTTTGCAACGGCTTTAATGCGGACTTTGACGGTGACCAGATGGCGGTTCACCTGCCGCTGAGTATTGAAGCCCAGGTGGAAACCCATACGCTCATTCTGGCGACGAATAATATTTTCTCCCCGGCCAGCGGTTCTCCGATGCTGGGGCCGTCTCAGGATATGGTTCTGGGCAACTTCTATATCACCCACGTCGCCGATAAGCAGCGAGGCGAAGGGATGGTTTTCCGGGATATGAACGAAGCCATTACCGCACTGGATATGCGTAAGGTTGCGATTCATGCCAAAGTCAAAGTCCGGATACCGGCTGGCAAGAAGATTCTCAGCGAAAGCGGCCCGGAAAAAGGTCCGGTGATTGTAACCACCCCCGGCCGATGTCTGTTCAATGACATCCTCGATTCCCGGATGCCGTTCTATAACATGACGCTGGATAAGAAAAAACTGGGTAATGTCATTCAGGATTGCTATGAATATGCCGGCGCCAAGGCAACCCTTGAGCTGCTGGATAACATGAAAGAGCTGGGATTCAAGCGGGCAACCCTGTCCGGCATGAGCTTCGGCCTGATTGACCTGCGTATTCCGCCGGAAAAGCAGGGCATTATTGATGTCACACAGAAAAAATGTGACAAAATTATAAAGAACTTCCAGCTTGGCGTGTTGACCGAAGGGGAACGGTATAATCAGATTATTGATGCCTGGACCCATGCCCGTGTGGCCGTGACCAACGCCATGATGAACGCGATGAAAAATGATACGCGGGAAGGCAAGCCTTACCTGAACCCGATCTGGGTGATGAGACATTCGGGCGCTCGCGGCAGTATCGACCAGATTCAGCAGTTGGCCGGTATGCGTGCGTTGATGGCCAAACCCAGCGGCGAAATTATCGAAACACCGATTAAGTCGAACTTCCGCGAAGGCTTGAACGTGCTTGAGTATTTCAGCTCGACACACGGCGCCCGCAAGGGATTGGCGGATACGGCGTTAAAGACTGCCGACTCGGGTTATCTGACACGTAAGCTGGCCGATGTCGCACAGAATGTGATGATCAGCGAGCCGGATTGCAGCACCCTGCAGGGTATTACCAAGACCACGGTGTATAAAGGTGAAACCGTGGATATCGCCCTGAAGAATCTGATTATCGGAAGAACCGCTCGTGATAATATCCGCAACCCGATTACCGATGAGATGATCGTTCGTGAAAACGAAGTGATTACCCCGGAAGCGGCCGACAAGATTGAACAGCTTGGCCTGGATGCGATTCGCGTCCGCAGCCCGCTGACCTGCGAAAGCAAGGTGGGCGTGTGTGCCAAATGTTACGGCTGGGATCTCAGTACCGGCCTGCTGGCAGAAGAAGGTCTGGCCGCCGGTATCATGGCTGCCCAGTCCATCGGTGAACCGGGTACACAGTTGACCATGAGAACCTTCCATACCGGCGGTATCGCGGCGGTGTCGCTGATCGAAACGGACCAGAAAGCCACGCGTGACGGGGTGGTCAAATATATTGACTTGAATGTCGTTATAGCCGATCACCAGGGCACCATGCAGAAAATTGCCCTGCGTCGTAATGGTGAGATGGCTTTAGTGGATGATAAAGGACGCGAACTGGAACGGTTCAAAGTGCCGTATGGCGGCTTAGTGGCTGTCGAGGACGGCCAAAAAGTCAAACGCGGCGAACGGCTGTATGCATGGGACCCGCACCGTGTTCCGATTCTTGCCGAAGTGCCGGGTTTTGTACGGCTGGTCGATATTATCGAAGGCGAAACGATGCGTGTCGAAGAAGAACGCAAAGGCCAGCGCGGTCGTCCGGTTGTTGTGGAACACAAAGGCGACAAGCATCCGCAGGTTATTATCGAAGACGGCGAAGGCAAAATTCTGGATGTGCACTACCTGCCGGCCAAGGCCCGTATCGAAGTGGACGAAGGACAGCAGGTCGCCGCAGGCGCACTGCTTGCCCGTCTGCCCCGCGGCGGCGGCGGAACGCAGGATATTACCGGAGGTCTGCCTCGTGTGACCGAAATCTTTGAAGCGCGCAAGCCCAAAGATCCGGCGGCGATGGCGGAAATTTCCGGTACCGTCGAGCTTAAGAGCGACAAGCGACGCGGCAAGATGACGATTATCGTCCGCAATGAAAGCGGTATGGAAAAAGAACACCACGTGCCGCGCGACCGTCACTTGAACTTCCACACCGGCGACCGGGTGGAGGCAGGCGATGCCCTGACCGACGGACCGCTGGTGCCGCATGATATTCTGCGAATTAAGGGTGAAGAAGCTCTGCAGCGGTATCTGCTGAGAGAAATTCAGAACGTGTACCGTGCTCAGAGTGTGACAATTAATGATAAGCATGTCGAGATTATTCTGTCTCAGATGATGAATAAAGTCGAGATCGAATCCGTTGGCGACAGCCAGTTCCTGCCGGGTGAAGTGGTGGATAAACTGGATTTCCGCAAGGCCAATGCAGATTTGTCCAACAGCCTTCGAATCAGCGAACCGGGGGATACCGACCTGAAAGTCGGGCAATTGTTGTCCAAAGAGCAGCTTGAAGCGGCCAACGAAAAGGTGGAGATGCTGGGTGGAACCCCTGCCAAAGGCAAGAAACCCAGACCCGCGACAGCAACAACGCTGCTGCTGGGTATCACCAAGGCTTCGCTGCAGTCCGATAGCTTTATTTCTGCGGCCAGCTTCCAGGAAACAACAAAAGTCTTGACGGAAGCGGCACTGTCAGGTAAAATCGATGATTTGCTTGGCTTGAAGGAAAATGTCATTTTAGGACATTTGATTCCGGCCGGTACAGCGTTCAAGAAATATCTGGATGCCAAAGTCAAGCACCTGGGCGAACCTCCGGTGCCCAAGCAGCTTGAGGAATTACGCCACGCCAAGGAAGCCGAGGCGGCCGCAGATAAGGCGGTTAAGGCGGCACTGGGTCTTGAGTGAGGTTGATGAAAAGTTATATAACTTGTTTATTTGCAAACGCTTAACAAAGGTTTGGAGAATTTATGCCGACAATTAATCAGTTAGTTCGTAATGGCCGTAAGAATGCAGGCAAAAAGAGAGTTTCCGATATTACCGGAAGTCCTCAAAAACGCGGCGTATGTCTGATTGTCAGAACGCAGACGCCCAAGAAGCCCAACTCAGCGTTACGAAAAATCGCCCGTGTGCGGCTGACCAACGGTACCGAAGTCACTGCATACATCCCGGGTATCGACCACAATCTTCAGGAACACAGCACCGTTATGATTCGCGGTGGTCGTGTTCGCGACCTGCCTGGTGTTCGTTACCATATTGTTCGCGGAACGCTCGATACCTCCGGCGTGAACGGACGTAAGCAAGGCCGCAGTAAGTACGGCGCCAAGAAAGGCAAATAAGCCATTATCCTGTATTCGAGTATACGGATACAGATAAGCGATAATTAACAGAGCCTATAAAACCCTAACTATAGCAAGGTGCTTGAATGGGAAGAAAAAAATTTGTAGAAGGTGATCGCCGCTATTTAACGCCTGATCACCGGTATCAGAGCAAACTGGTCTCGAAGTTTATTAATTGTATGATGTGGGACGGCAAAAAGAGTCGGGCCCAGGAGGTTTTCTATGATGCGATGGATATCATTGCCAAGCAGATAGCCGAAAACCCTCCGATCGAAGTCTTTGAGACGGCCATTGAAAATGTCAAGCCGATGCTGGAAGTTCGCAGCAAGCGAGTCGGTGGTGCCAGCTATCAGGTTCCGATGCAGGTTCGCCCGAAACGTCAGCAGTCGCTGGCATTTCGCTGGATTCTGGCGGCGGCCCGCGGCAAAAAAGGCAAACCCATGGCTCAGCGTCTGGCCACTGAACTGCTGGATGCGTTCAAGCGTGAAGGCGCTGCAATGACCACGCGGGAAAATGTACACCGTATGGCCGAAGCCAACAAGGCATTTGCGCATTTTGCCTGGTAATTAATTTGTTTGAAAAATCATGCCACGGTCTGTGAAAGCAACCGTGGCAGTTTTTTATCCTGAGACAGCCGGTCCGACTGGGGCATTCGAGTTCAATGTATGTCATCGCCGCGGGCAAGGCTGTTTTCGTTTTATGATGAACCGGCTGGATGGGTCCGGCCGAGTGAAGAATAATCGATTGTTCAATGACTGAATGACTATGGCAGACGACCTGACACAGGTGCGAAACATTGGCATCATGGCGCATATCGATGCGGGCAAGACGACCGTATCGGAACGGATTTTATATTTCAGCGGCAAGACGTATAAAATCGGTGAGGTGCACGACGGTACGGCGGTGATGGATTACCTGGAGGAAGAGCAGCAGCGGGGCATTACCATTACCTCGGCCGCGACCAAGTGCCCGTGGAAGGACTATGACATCAACCTGATTGACACACCCGGTCACGTCGATTTCACGGCCGAGGTGGAGCGTTCTCTGCGGGTATTGGATGGAGCGGTTGCCGTTTTTGACGCATCGGAAGGTGTGCAGGCCCAATCCGAAACCGTATGGCGCCAGGGACAGAAATATCATTTGTCATGTCTGGTCTTTATCAACAAGATGGATAAAATCGGCGCCGATTTTGAAATGTGTATGCAGAGTATCCGGGATAAGCTGCTGACTCATCCGGTTGCCGTGCAGATTCCTATCGGGCAGGAATCGTCTTTTCAGGGGATGATTGATTTAATCTCCATGAAGGCGGTCTATTTTCAGCAGGAGGATACCGCAGCCAGTTTCTGGGAGGAATCCATCCCGACCGAGCTGACTGTTGTCGCGGCTCAATATCGTCACACCATGCTGGAGGCCGTGGCGGAGTTCGATGAAGAGTTGCTGGATTTGTATCTGCAAGATAAACCGATTCCAGAGGATTTAATCCGCAGGGGGATTCGCAAAGCCACCGTAGCCAATAAAATCAACCCTGTACTGGTGGGGTCCGCTTTGAAGAATATGGGCGTTCGCAGACTTTTGGATGCGGTGGTCTATTACCTGCCCTCGCCTTTGGATAAGCCGCCGGCGATAGGATTTGATGGAGACAACAAGAACAAACAAGTTGAGGTGACTTGCGACCCCCACAAACCGCTGGTTGCACTGGCGTTTAAGGTGGTCAGTGATAAACACGGTGATTTGTATTTTCTGCGAATCTATCAGGGCACCCTGTCCAAGGGAACAAGGGTTTATAATCCCAACCGAAAAACAAAAGAAAACATCACCCGGTTATTCCATATGCATGCGTCCGACCGGCAGTTGATAGACAGCGCCGGGGCAGGGGATATCGTTGCCGCTCTCGGATTGAAAGATACGCTGACGGGGGATACTCTGTGTGATGGCAAGCTGGATATTATGCTGGAAACAATTACGTTCCCGGAAACAGTGATCAGTATGTCCATCGAACCGGTGTCGGCCGCGGAACGCAATAAGCTCGGCGAAGCCCTGACAACACTTCGCAAGGAAGACCCGACATTCAAATGTAAATTTGATGCCGAAACAGGGCAGACCATTATCAGTGGAATGGGGGAACTCCACCTGGAAATCCTGCAAAATAAATTGATTCGCGATATGGGTGTGAAAGTCCGCGTTGGTAAACCTCGCGTTGCCTATAAAGAAGCGATTGTGAATACCGCTGAAGGCGAAGGGAAATTCATCCGCCAAACGGGTGGACGCGGTCAGTATGGGCATGTCGTTATTCGCATCGAGCCGTCGTTTTCAGAAGATGGCCATTACGCCAAAGAGAATCTATTCGAGAATGCGATTATAGGCGGTACCGTACCGAAGGAATATATCCCGGCCATTGAAAGCGGGGTGATGGAAGGTCTTAGCAGCGGCAGTCTTGCAGGCTATCCTGTTGTAGGCGTTAAGGTTACGTTGCTGGACGGCTCATTTCATACTGTGGATTCCTCGGAGCTTGCTTTTGAACAGGCGGCCGTCATTGCGTTGCGGGATTTGCTGCCAAAGGCGAAACCGGTGTTACTGGAGCCGGTAATGCGCGTACAGGTTATCGTTCCAGAGCAGTATTTCGGCGCGATTCAGGGCAACCTGGTGTCCAAACGGGGAGAAATTACCAATTCCCATCTGCATGGCGGAGTACGGGTCATTGATGCCAAGGTTCCGCTGGGTGAGATGTTTGGTTACTCCAGTCAAATTCGCAGTGCAACAGCAGGGCGAGGGACATTTACCATGGAGCCTTTGAATTATGAACGGGTCCCTGAACAAGTTTCTGAAAAAATTCTTATGGGAAGCTATTGACAAACGATTTGGACTGTAGTATAGTCCCCATTTCCGGCCGAGCGAGCACGGTGATAATGGAATGCGTGCGATTCGAGTTGGGCTGTCATCTCAGAGTGAGATTTCATGGACGGCAGTGGAAGCCCGAAAGGGCTAAAACGCCAAAGTAGTCCTGTACAACGACTTACAACAAGTAGTGTGCAGAAATAAAAAAGGAATCGTGGCTAATTTTGGCACTAAGGATGGTTTTTCAGACCTCCTGAAAACATGAAGGTTAGGTGAATCTGATGCCTTTCCTGCCTTTAAAAAAGAAAAAAAGAGGATTAATCCAGCAAGTCAATACAGTCTGATTTTGTCTGGATATAAAAAATCCTGTTTTTTTTCTTGTGTTTTGTTTGTGAAATTGTTATTTTTCTAAGCTTTCTATATTTTGGTAGTAGATACTGCAAGTACAGATTAAGGGTTAACCATGACGGAAACCGAACGCATTAGAATAAGAATGGAAGCCTATGACCATAGGGCTTTGGACAGCTCGGCCAAGGAAATCGTCGAGCAAGCTCGCCGTACCAACGCACGGGTGAGTGGTCCTATTCCGCTGCCGACACGTATTGAACGCTATACGGTATTGCGGAGTCCGCACATCGACAAAAAGTCACGTGAACAGTTTGAGATGCGAACGCATAAGCGTTTGATTGATATCTATGATGCAAATGCCCGCACGGTAGAAGCCCTCAACAGGCTGGTCGTACCCGCGGGTGTTTTTGTTAAGATTAAGGCTTAGTCCGATAATTAATCTGTCACTGATAGTGATTGGACTATAATCGGGAATAGTAAGAGTAGGACTCGAAGGAAATAAACAATGGTAATGTTGCTGGGAAAAAAGATCGGCATGACACAGGTCTATGATGATGCCGGTCGCATGACGGCGGTGACGGTGATACAGGCTGGCCCCTGCACGGTGATGCAGGTTAAAAAGCCCGACACTGATGGTTATACCGCGATTCAGCTTGGTTTCGATGATAAGAAGACCTGTCGTGTCCGCAAGCCGGAAGAAGGTCATGCCAAGAAGGCAAATACAACGACCAAGCGTTTTGTGCGGGAATGGCGGATGGACGGCGAAGAGCCAAAGTTCAATGCCGGAGATCAGGTGGATGTGAATTTGTTTGAAGGCGTTACCTATGTGGATGTGGTTGGTACAAGCAAGGGTAAAGGCTATCAGGGCGTGATGAAACGCCATAATTTCGGCGGTTTCCCGGCCTCACACGGTACCGAACGCAAGCATCGTGCCGGCGGTTCTATTGCCAGCCATGCAACCAACCGCGGTAACAGCGGTAAGCCCAAGCGCGGCAAGCGCATGAGTGGACGGATGGGGAACGAGCGGGTTACGGTTAAAAACCATAAATTGATTTCAATCGATCCGGAAAATCATCTGTTGGTGGTCAAGGGGAATATTCCCGGCGCCAATGGCAGTTACGTGGAAGTCCGGACGGCAAAAACGAAAAAGTAAGATTGCAGCAGATTCCGACTGGAACAAAATATGATCGACATTGCAGTATATAATAGAGAAGGTAAAGAAGTCGAAAGCCTGAAGGTGGACGAAAGCGTGTTTGGCGGTGTGGTTCGTCACGCCCTGATCAAACAGGCGGTAGTAATGTACCAGGCCAACAAACGGATTGGTACCGCCGCAACCAAGCAGAAAAGCCTGGTCGAAGGTTCGACCCGCAAGCTGTACAAACAAAAGGGGACCGGTAATGCCCGTATGGGTCAGGTTCGTACTCCTTCACGTGTTGGCGGCGGTGTGGCATTCGGCAAGAAAGTGCGTGACTTCGGCAAGGACATGCCCAAAAAGCAGCGTCGGCTGGCTTGTGATTCGGCGATTCTGGCCAAGTTGCAGGGCGGTCAGGTTGTGGTGGTCGATGAACTGAATTTCAATGCTCCCAAGACCAAGGAGTTTTCCCGGGTACTGGGGAATTTGAAGATTGATCGCAGTTGTCTGGTGGCTGTCAAGGAACGCAGCGAGAATTTGATCAAGTCGGTTCGCAATGTGCCCAAAGTGGAATTAATGCAGGTTTCGGATTTGAACGCCGGCAGCATTTGCAATCGCGTTAAAGTGCTGTTCACCAAAGACGCATTGATGACGCTGCTGAACCGGGAACAAAATAATTAATTTCGTACGCAGGTGTATCCAAGATGAACGAATACAATGTAATAGTCAGGCCGATTGTGACCGAACAGGGTATGCATTTTGCCAATACCAAAAATGCCTATTCCTTTGAAGTGAACAAGGATGCCAATAAGATTCAGATACGTGATGCAGTGGAAAAGCTGTATAGCGTGAAAGTGCTGAATGTTCGCACGGCCAATGTTCGCGGCAAAGTGCGCCGCAGAGGACGCTTTTTCGGGACAACACGAAGCTGGAAAAAGGCTGTGGTTGTGCTGCACAAAGATAATCGAATTGATCTGTTTTAAGATAATGCTAATCCCAGGCAGGAATTTGAGAAGAGATTATGGCAATTAAGATATATAAACCAACCAGCAACGGACGGCGAAATTCCTCCGTGATCGATTACAAGTCGGTCCTGACGACCACGACGCCTGAAAAGAGCTTGTGCGTTCGTATTAAAAAGAGCGGCGGCCGTAATCATCATGGTGTTACGACAGTTCGGTTCCGCGGAGGCGGCTATCGCAAGATTTACCGTGTCATCGACTTCCGTCGCGATAAAGACGGTGTGGCCGGCAAAGTCATGAGCATCGAATATGATCCCAACCGCAACTGCTTTATTTCGCTGGTACAGTACAGCGATGGGGAGAAGCGGTATATCCTTGCCCCGGAAGGCCTCAAGCAGGGAATGACGGTCGAAAGCGGTAATACTATTGAAGCCAAAGTTGGCAATTGTCTGCCGCTGTATGCCATCCCGGTTGGCGTGGAAATTCATAATATCGAAATGAACGCAGGCCAGGGCGGCAAGCTGGTTCGCACCGCCGGCGGCGTAGCTCGCCTGATGGCTAAAGAAGGTGATTGGGCGACGATTGTACTGCCCAGCGGTGAAATGCGTACCATTCGCAAAGAATGTCGCGCCACGGTTGGCAAGTTGAGCAATTCAGATTATCAGAATGTCAGCGTCGGCAAGGCGGGGCGTTCGCGGCACATGGGACTTCGCCCGCACGTTCGAGGTAAAGCTCAGAACCCGGTTGCACACCCGATGGGTGGTGGTGAAGGCCGGTCCAACGGTGGTCGTCATCCATGTTCTCCGACCGGTGTTCCGGCCAAGGGCGGCAAAACACGTAACCCCAGAAAGGTTACCAATAACCGGATTATCCGTCGCCGCAAGAACAATCGCGGGATTCAGCTTGTAATCTAACGTGGAAAATCAAGAGCATAAATTCTTAGGAAATAGATAGAGGAAAGTCAATGGGACGTTCTCAGAAAAAAGGGCCTTTTGTGAATGAAAAGCTGTATCTGAAAGTTCAGAAGCAGATACAGACCGGCAAAAAAGAACCGATCAAAACATGGGCCCGTGCCTGCACGATAATACCTGAATTTGTGGGATACACCTTTATGGTGCACAACGGCAAAATGTTCCACAAGGTGTTCATCACGGAAGATATGGTCGGTCACAAGCTTGGCGAGTTTTCGCTGACCCGTACTTTCCGTGGACATTCAGGCAACAAGGCGGAAGCCAAGGCGTAAAGCGGCATAGACGGAGAAATCAAGACAGATCAGCAATAACAAGCTGAGCGTTCAGAGGTTAAATAACGATGTTAAGTCCGAAGAAATTTACAAAACTGGCACAGCAACGAAGCATGAGCGTACAAACACTGGCCGACCATCTTGCCCGAGGCGGCATGGATAAAGACACGGCAGTGACGGCGGTGAAGAACTGGCAAAAAGGCCTGTTCAGCCCGAAGCCCGGCAAACAGGATGTTGAGCGTCTGGCCGGGGCGCTGGGTGTGGGTACAAAAGAGATTTCCGAATGGAAGTCTTCCTATAATTATGCCCCGATGTCGCCCCGCAAGGTTCGTCTGGTGACCTCACTGATTCGCGGTCGTGATGTGCAGGATGCTCTGGATATCCTGACGTTCACCCGTAAACGGGCAGCCGAAGCGGTTCGCAAGACCCTTAAAGCAGCCATCGCCAATGCGGATGAAAACGAGGCAGATATGGATACTTTGGTGGTTTCCGAAGTCCGCGTGGACGGGGCCGGCCGGCGAATCGGAACCAAGGGTTTCCGTGCCAAAGACCGCGGCCGTGCTCATGCGATTCGCAAAGAAGCCAGTCATATACATGTTACAGTTTCAGAATTTTAATTCATTGGATAACGGATAAGATATGGGTCAGAAGACATCTCCAGTCGGATTCAGAACGGGCATTACGCTCGGATGGCAAAGCACATGGTTTGCTCCCAAGGCTAACTATGGTGAGTTTCTTATTGAAGATTATAAAATTCGTGAGTTTGTGGATAAGAAGTTCAATCGTCAGCCTCCTTATGCTGCGGTCGCCAAGACTGAGATTGCACGTACCCGTAATGAAGTCAAAATTACGCTGCATACCGCCCGCCCGGGCATGGTGATTGGTCCCCGTGGAGCCGAGGTCGATAAACTGCGTGAAGAACTTGAAAACCTGATCGATCGCAAAGTCAGTGTGAATGTGATCGAAATCAAGGAACCCGCCCTGGATTCCAAGCTGGTTGCCGAAGGGATTTCGGAGCAGTTGAAGAAGCGTGCATCCTTCCGTCGTGTCATGAAGATGGCCTGTGAGAATGCGATGAACGCCGGAGCCAAAGGGGTGAAGATTCTGATTGCTGGACGTCTAGGCGGTGCTGAAATTGCTCGCAGCGAAGCTCAGAAATTGGGTTCGATTCCGCTGCAGACCCTGGTTGCCAATGTGGATTATGGTGTTGCCACCTCAGTGACCACCTATGGAAGCATTGGAATCAAGGTGTGGATTTATAAAGGCAAGTTCGGCGAAGAGATTGTGCCGGTTTCTCGTCCGGCCGACCGACGTCGCCCGCAGCGCGGCGGCGGAAAAGGCCGCAAGAGCCGCAGTGATGTCTCGCAGTCCCGTGTACCGGCCGCCCAGGATGAGGTCGAGGCCGTCGAGACTGCCGAACAGAATCATAGCACTGAAAACAGCTAATCGCAACACAGATACGATAAAGGGAAGTACTTATGGCTTTAATGCCCAAAAGAGTTAAATATCGCAAGCAGATGCGTGGCAAAATGCGAGGCAATGCGTGCCGCTGCAATTATGTTGCTTTCGGAGAATATGGTCTGCAGGCTGTCGATGGCAGTTGGATTACAGGTCGGCAGATAGAGGCCGGTCGTGTTGCAGCAACACACTTTCTGCACCGTGAAGGCAAAGTGTATATCCGGATATTTCCCAACCATTCCTATTCGGCCAAACCGCTGGAAACTCGTATGGGTAAAGGTAAAGCTGAAATCGAAGGCTGGGTCGCTCGCGTCAAACCCGGAACCGTTATGTTTGAAATCGGCGGCGTGGATGAGCAGGTTGCCAAGCTTGCCTTGCTTCGTGTGGCTCATAAAATGCCGATCAAGTGTCGTCTGGTGACTCGGCGGCATGCTCTCGGATAAGAAAGGAATACTATGAAGTCTTCGCAAATTCGCGATCTCCGAAATGATGAACGACAGGAAAAGCTCCTGGACCTGAACAAAAAACTATATGAGCTTCGGTGCCAGGCGGTGACGGAAAATCTTCCCAACCGTCATGCCATTCGCAATATTCGAAGAGATATTGCCCGGATTAATACGTTCATTCGTCAGGACCAGTTAAAAGGATAATGCCGTTTTGAATCAATAATCCTCCCGAGCACGGGCGGATCAGGCGATACAAAGGTTGAACATGGAAAAAGAAAAAGTAAAAACACAGCGTGCAGTGGTGATCGGCAAAAGCGCCGACAAGACCGTCAAGGTCCAGATCGATTTCCTGGCGCGTCATCCCAAATATGGAAAATTTCTTCGCCGTCGTACCCGGCTGGCCGTTCATGACCCCAAGAACGAGGCCGCGGTGGGGGATCTGGTTGAGATTACTGAGTGCAGGCCGATCAGCAAAAATAAGAGCTGGCGTCTGTTAAACGTGGTTCAAAAGGCTGTTGTAGAATAAAGGGTGAGCCGTGATACAGCAAGAAACAATGTTGGAAATCGCCGATAACAGCGGCGTAAAAGAAGCGCAGTGTATTCGCGTCCTCGGCAAAAGCAGTGCACGTAAAGGCAAATATACGCGTGTCACCGCATCGGTTGGGGATATCGTGTGTGTTGCAATCAAAAAGTATCTGCCGAGTTGTCAGTTGGACCGGAAGAAAGTGTACAAATGCGTCATCGTCCGTACCAAATTCCCGGTTCGTCGTCCGGATGGCAGCTATGTCCGGTTTGATTCCAATGCTGCGGTCATCATCGATGCAGAAAAGAATCCGGTTGGAACGCGTATCTTCGGTGCGGTGCCGAGAGAATTGCGGGACAAGAACTTCATGAAAATTATTTCGCTGGCCAGTGAAGTAGTCTAAGGCCTGTGTCAGGATAACAGATATGGCAATGCATGTTAAAAAAGGCGATACAGTACAGGTGATTTCCGGAGACAGCCGGGGCGTAACCGGCAAAATCCTGCGGGTCATTCCGGATAAGGATCGTGTGGTAGTCGAAGGTGTCAACCTCGCTTACAAACACGTCAAGCCGTCGCAGAAGAATCCGCAGGGCGGCCGAATTCGCGTGGAAAAACCCATCCACATCAGTAATGTGCTTCCGTTGGATCCCAAGACCAGCAAGGGGACCCGGGTTCGCATGGCCGTGAGTGGGAAAACCAAAAAGCGTGTTTCCAAGGCCGGCAACGAAATCAGTGTAGTGACTAAGGCAAAGAAAAAGTAACGAGAAGGTAAATTATGGCTCGCTTAAAAGATTTATATAAAAGCAAGATTGCAGCTTCTCTGAAAGAGAAGTATGGCTATTCGACCGTGATGGCGGTTCCCCGGCTCCAGAAGATTGTTATTTCGATGGGATTGGGTAAGGCCATTCAGGATAAAAAGTTTTTGGATCTTGCAATCAAAGACATCACGACCATCACGGGGCAGAAGCCCCAGGTCTGCAAGGCAAAAAAGAGCGTATCGAATTTCAAAGTGCGTGAAGGCGACAAGACTGGTCTGAAAGTCACGCTTCGCAAGGATCGCATGTATGAATTCCTGGATCGCCTGATCAACCTTGCAATTCCCCGCGTCAAGGACTTTCGCGGCTTAAGCCCGAAAGGATTCGACGGCATGGGAAATTACTCGATGGGTTTGGACGAACAAAGCGTGTTTCCGGAAATTGATCCGGCCAAGATAGAACATCAGCAGGGTATGAATATTGCATTTGTAACAAGCGCCAAAACAAATGATGAAGGCCGGGAACTTCTGCGATTGTTTGGAATGCCGTTCAAGTCCTAATCCGGAAAACAGAGAGAAGATAATTGGAGTAAAATATGGCAACCAAGGCATGGGAAAACAAAGCCGCCAAGAAACCAAAATTTAGAAGTCGCGGATATACGCGCTGTCAGATTTGCGGTCGTGCAAGAGCCGTGTACAGAAAGTTCAAATTGTGCCGCCTTTGCTTCCGTAAGATGGCAAATGAAGGCAAGATACCGGGCGTTAAAAAGGCCAGTTGGTAAGAAACAAAACAAAACAGTAAAACCGTTTGGAGTAGATTGAATGAGTCTGAGTGATCCGATTGCGGATATGCTGACAAGAATCCGGAACGCCGGCAGAGTCGGCCGTCAGGAAGTCAAGGTTCCCTGTACAAAGATCTGTCAGGGAGTGGCTTCTGTGTTGAAAGAGGAAGGTTTCATCAGCGATTTTGACCGGATTGATGACGGTAAGCAGGGATTACTGCGAATTCGCTTGAAATATTCCCCCAGCGGTGACCATCTGATCAGCGAGATTAAGCGGATTAGTAAACCCGGACGCAGGATGTATTGCAGCATCGATGATATGCCGAAAGTGCTTGGCGGACTGGGAATAACCATCATGTCCACCAGCAAGGGAATCTTAAGCAATAGAGGATGCCGCAAAGAAAATGTTGGCGGCGAAATTATTTGTACGGTGAGCTAAATGAGTCGTATAGGAAAAAAACCAATTACAGTTCCAGCCAGCGTCAAGATTGAACACAGCGGTACTTCCTTCAAGGCCACTGGCCCTAAGGGGACGCTCCTGATGAACATACATCCGGATATCACGGTTAAAGTTGAAAATAACCAGATCGTGGTATTAAATGATGATATCAATAACCGGCTGAAAAAAGCTCTGCATGGAACAACCCGGGCGCTGATTCAAAACATGATGGATGGCGTATCCAAGGGATATCAGCGGGACATGCAGATATTTGGTACCGGCTATAATGTCAAAGAGCTGGGCGGCAAGCTGGTTCTGACCGTCGGGTACTGCAATACCGTGGAAGTGCCGATTCCCAAGAGCGTCAAAGTTGAAATTAAAACTGCGGCGACCAAGGGGAACGAAACGCCTGCCGTCTTTACGGTAAGCAGCGCGGACAAACACGCCCTCGGCCAGTTTACTTCCGATGTGCGTCGCGTTCGTCCCCCGGAACCGTATCAGGGCAAAGGGATTCGTTATGCTGACGAACATGTGGTTCGCAAGGAAGGTAAAGCCCTTGCATCCGGCGGGTAATCGGCTGCTGACGACAGGAGTTAATGACGGCCTGAAAGCCGCTTGAAATAGTACAGGAATTACTGATATGCTGAGAGATCGAATTCAAAAAACCAAAATCCGCCGCGACTGGCGGTCACGATCAAAAGTGTTTGGAATGCCCGAACGTCCACGTCTGGTTGTATTCCGTTCCGGGCGTCATATCTATGCCCAGATTATTGATGATGTGGCTGGAGTAACGCTGGCATCAGCCAGCACGGTGGCCAAGGGCGTCAAAGAAGGACTGAAAAAAAGCGGCAATAAAGAAGCTGCCGCCGCAGTCGGTTCGGCGCTGGCCAAACGGGCGACGGAAGTTGGAATCAAGGCGGTCTGTTTCGACCGAAATGGATATAAGTATCATGGACGTGTCAAGTCGCTTGCCGATGCGGCTCGTAAGGCGGGACTGGCGTTCTAGGGTGTAAAGATAAACCATAGACAGGTTTTAGATAACGGAGAGCAAAGTTGGCTGAGGAAGCAATCAGAACAGAAATGCACGGCGAGCAGCCGCTGGAAGAGACGGTGGTTAAGGTCTATCGTAACGCCAAGGTTGTCAAAGGCGGCAGACGCTTCAGCTTCGCGGCTCTGGTCGTTGTAGGGGATCGTAATGGAACAGTCGGGTATGGCTATGCAAAAGCCAATGAAGTGCCGCCCGCTGTGGAAAAAGCGATCAAAGACGCCAAGAAGAATCTGAAGAAAATCACGGTAGTCAATGAAACTCTGCCGCACGAAGTCAAGGGTAAGTGCCGCGCGACAGATATCATTATGCTGCCGGCAGGCCCTGGAACGGGTGTTATCGCCGGGTCCACGGCACGTGCCATGCTGGAACTGGCAGGTGTACGCAACGTGCTGACCAAAGTGTACGGCAGCCGTTCGCCCAAAAACGTGGTCAAGGCGGTTATGGCCGGGCTGATTAAACTGCAGAACAAAGAAACAATCGAAGCTCTTCGCGGCGTACAGATTGAAGCTTAAAAAAGGACGTGAGTGCAATTATGTATATGCATGAAATTACAGCGATAGCCGGAGCGTATAAGAAACGCAAACGGGTTGGACGCGGCAAAGGCAGCGGGCATGGTAAGACCTGCGGCCGAGGCCATAAAGGCGATAGAAGTCGTTCGGGCTTTGCTTTGCCGTTGACGTATGAAGGCGGACAGATGCCTCTGTTCCGTCGTCTCCCCAAACGGGGTTTTAACAATGCCAATTTTACTACCCGCTATGAGGTCGTCAATGTCTCCCAGTTGGATAGGCTGTTTGAAGACGGTGCAGCAGTCGGCGTTCAGGAACTGTATGTCGCCGGATTACTGGACAGCCAGGCCAGCCGCGTTAAGATTTTAGGCGATGGCGAGTTAACCAAGAAATTGAACGTTTCGGCTCACAAGTTCAGCAAGAGTGCCGAGCAAAAAATATCCGGCTGCGGTGGTACGATCAAGGTCGTAGCCTGAGAATCATAACGGAAAAGGATTTTCAGATGCTGGGAACATTTGTTAATATTTTCAAGATACCGGATCTTAGGAACAAGATTCTGTTTACAGTTGCTTTGCTGTGTATCTATCGCATAGGGTTTTATATCCCTGTCCCCGGGTTCAACCAGGTGGCGATTGACGCACAAAGCCAGCGGCAGGATGATTCCCCGCTTAATCGCGCTACGGATTATCTTGAGATGTTTACCGGTGGCACACTGAGCCGCAGCAGCTTGTTCGGTCTGGGTATTATGCCTTATATTTCGGCATCCATTATTCTGATGCTGCTGGGGGAAGTGATCCCTTCACTTCGAAAGCTCAGGCAGGAAGGAGCGACTGGCTACAAGAAGATCCAGGAATATACCCGTTACCTGACGGTTCCGTTGTGCCTGCTTCAGGCGATGATGTATATGCGGATGTCATCGTTTGATGTATATTATGGGATGAGAACCCAGGCTATTATGATGGGGATTATCGGAATGACTGCCGGTACATTATTCCTGATGTGGCTGGGTGAGCAAATTGATGAATATGGTATTGGAAACGGCATAAGCCTGCTGATTATGGCCGGTATTTTGGCTCGCTTCCCCAAAGCGATTATCGATGTCTGGAATAATACCGAGCTTCAGATTGGCGGTTCCTCCAGCAAATACGGCCCGGGAACACTGATTTTCCTGGCGGCAGCCTTTGTGTTTGTTGTGGCCGGTGCGATTTTGATTACGCAGGGTCAGCGGCGGATACCCATCCAGCAGGCCAAACAGATGCGGGGCCACAGGATGTATGGCGGCCAGCGCCACTACCTGCCGTTGCGGGTTAATCATGGTGGTGTGATGCCGATTATTTTTGCGGGCAGTTTGATGATGTTCCCGCAGATTATTCTGGGACAGATCAGAAATTATTTCCCGAATTTATTTACTGAAAACCTGTATAATGCCTTTAATCCGACGGCTTATACGTACAATGTGGTTTATATTGTGATGATTTTTGTCTTCGCGTTCTTCTGGACGACCGTCCAGTTCCAGCCCAAAGACATGGCCAAGAATCTCCGTGACCGTGGCAGTTTTATCCCCGGACTTCGTCCCGGACAAAGAACCGCCGAATATCTGGAGACCGTGATGATTCGAATCACGTTTTTCGGTGCGGCGTTCCTTGCGATTATTGCGGTGATTCCGAGCGTGATTTCGGGATTATTGGGTGTAAATTATGTCGTAACGTCCTATCTTGGCGGTACAGGTTTGTTGATTGTAGTCAGTGTATCGCTGGATCTTGTCCAGCGGATTGAAGCGAATCTGCTGATGCGCAACTATGAAGGATTTACAGACGCCGGACGTATCAAAGGAGCCTTCCGATGAGACTGATTCTGCTCGGACCTCCCGGTGCCGGAAAAGGCACTCAGTGCAAACGCATTATTGAGAAATATAATATTATGCATCTGTCCAGTGGGGACATCCTTCGGGCCGAGCGGGCTGCAGGCAGTGACTTGGGCAAAAAAGCTCAGAGTTATATGGATTCCGGGGCCTTGGTTCCGGATGATTTAATCATCGATATGATGGTTAAAGCCATGACTGCGGCTACCCGAGGTTATGTTTTGGATGGTTTTCCCCGCACGACGGTTCAGGCCGAAGGTTTGGATAAAGCCCTGGCCAAAGCCGGCGAAAAGATTAATGCCATCGTAAACCTGGTGGTGGATGATGCTTTGATTTTGCCTCGCATGACCGGCCGGCGCAGTTGCCCCAAATGCGGTGCAGTGTACCATATTCAGACGCTCAAACCCAAAGTCGAAGGCAAATGCGACAAGGGATGCGGCAATCTGGTTCAGCGTGTGGACGATTCGCCGGAAGTGGTTGGAAACCGGCTGAAAACCTACCATCAGCAGACGGCTGCGGTGGTTGGGTATTATAAATCAAAAGGTGCCGTGATTCTCGATATCGATGCGGCCCAGGACATTGATCAGGTTACAAAAGCAGTTTTAAAAAAGCTTGAAAACCTGGGCAGATAGGTTATTGGGTAATGGCAATTACGCTGCGAAGCAGCCGTGAAATCGAAATGATTCGCAAGGCCTGTCTGGTTGTTGCGAAGGTTCTTTTAAAATTGCAGGAATATGCTAAGCCGGGAATGAATACCGCCCAGCTGGATGAGTTGGCGATGGAAATGACCCATGCCGCCGGAGCCAAAGCCCTGTTTCGCGGGGTTCCTTGTCCATATGGTGGAAGGCCCTTTCCCGGGGCGATCTGTGCGTCCATCAACGAACAGTTGGTTCATGGGATTCCATCAACCAAGGTTATCCTTCGACAGGGGGATATCCTGAGCGTGGATTTCGGTGTCAAATTGGACGGGTATTGCGGTGATGCCGCGGTAACGTTTGGTATCGGCTCGATTTCTCCGCAGAAACAAAACCTGATTGACACCACACGGCGGATGCTTGATATTGCGATAGAGTTGTCTGCTCCCGGTATCAAGTGGAGTGCGGTGGCCGGTCAGATGGAAGAGTGTGCCCGACAGGCTGGTTTTTCGGTTGTTCGTGATTTTGTCGGCCATGGAATTGGCACCGAAATGCACGAAGACCCCAAGGTTCCCAACTTTGTGAGCAGGGATTTGCTGCGAAACGATATTCTGCTCCAGGAAGGGATGATTCTGGCGGTGGAACCGATGGTCAATGCCGGCCGATATGCGGTTCGAACCCTGTCTGACGGATGGACGGTGGTGACCAGTGATGGAAGTTGCTCGGCACATTATGAGCATACGATTGCGATAACAAAGAATGGATGTGAAGTCTTAACCGACGGCACAGACGCCCGTAAAGCGAGTTAATAAAAAGAGATTATGTCCAAAGAAGATGCTATCAGACTCGAGGCCAAAGTAATTGACGCTCTGCCCAACGCGATGTTTCGGGTTGAGCTGGAAAACGGTCATCGGATTCTGGCGCATGTGTCCGGCAAAATGAGAATGCATTTTATCCGCATTCTTCCCGGCGATAAGGTAACGGTCGAAATGAGCCCTTATGATTTGACACGAGGGCGGATCGTTTTAAGAAGTTAAACGACAGAGTACAGAGATACGGTGAGATTATGAAAGTACGAAGCTCCGTAAAACGGATTTGTGAAAATTGTAAGCTGATTCGACGCAAAGGTGTCCTGCGGATCATTTGCTCGACCAATCCGCGTCATAAACAGCGCCAGGGCTGATTGATAGAAAACCCTTAGAAACTCAGGAGATTATATGCCTCGTATTGTTGGTGTGGATATTCCGAATGATAAGCCCGCTTGGGTATCGCTGGCTTATGTCCATGGGATCGGTTATTATATGGCCAAGAAGATCCTCAAGGAAGCAAACATTGACCCCCAGTTGCGCGCCGGGAAGCTGACCGAAGACGAAGTCAGCCGGATCAGTCAGATTATCGACCGGGATCTTCTAGTGGAAGGCCAGTTGCGGCGCCAGGTGGCACAGGATATTGCCCGTCTGCGTGAAATTAACTGCTACCGAGGCATCCGCCACAAACGCGGTCTTCCAGTACGTGGCCAGCAGACGCAGAGTAATGCCAGAACCCGTAAAGGCAAACGCAAGACCGTGGCCGGAAAGAAAAGCGTCAAGGAAATGCGTTAGTCTGTTGCATGGCCGGCCCGTGGCAGCTTAGCGAAGCCGGGTTGCCAATGCGGCAAGCGATGTGATCGACGGGTATTATCGAAAAAATATAAACGGCGAACAAATCAAAAAAATTAAAAACGATTTGGGATTGTAGTGAAATGGCAAAAGGCGTTAAAAAGAAAGTTAAAAAGAGCGTTGTTCGAGGCATTGTTCATGTTAAAGCCAGTTTCAACAACACGCTGATATCGATTACCGACGCGGATGGTGCAGCGATCTGTCAGGACTCCGGCGGTTCGGTTGGATTTAAAGGCTCGCGTAAAAGCACTCCTTTTGCGGCTCAAAAAGCTGCCGAGAAATGTGCGAAAAATGCGATGCGTGTCGGACTTCGTGAGGTCGAAATCCGCGTCAAAGGCCCCGGGGCCGGACGTGAATCCGCCATTTCTGCAATCCAGCAGGCCGGGCTTCGGATTTCGTCCATTGAAGACGTAACCCCGATCCCGCACAATGGCTGCCGGCCTCCGAAACGCCGCAGAGTATAAATACGATATAAACGCAAGAGATAAAGATAAGGAATACGAGCGAATATGGGACGTTATCTTCAACCGTCATGCAGACTTTGCCGTCGAGAAGGAATGAAACTGTTGCTTAAGGGCACGCGTTGCGAAACCGCAAAGTGCGCCATTGAGAAGCGCCAGAAGAGTATGGCTCCCGGCCAGCACGGCTGGCGGAAAGGCCGCGGCAGCGACTATGCAGTTCGGCTTCGTGAAAAACAGAAGCTCAAACGTTACTATGGTCTGCTGAATACGCAGTTCATGAAAATCTTTGATCTGGCCCTCAAGGGCAAAGGGGACACCGGCAAGCGTCTGCTGGAGTTGCTCGAACGCCGGCTGGACAATGTCATCTATAAGCTGAATTTTGCACCGTCCCGCAAGGCCGCTCGGATACTCATTTCGCATGGTCATGTTTGTCTGAATGGCCGGCGCGTGGATATTCCCAGCATCATGCTCAAAGTGGGCGACAAGGTTACGCTGAAGAATTCCGAAAAAACCCGTAAACTGGTCAAGGCTCAGCTCGAGAGCAATCCCAACTACGCGGTTCAGGGCTGGCTGCAGTTTGATGCGTCCAAGCCGATGGCTACGATTGTGGCACTGCCGACACGGGACGATGTCCAGTTGGCCGTGGAAGAACAGCTTGTTGTCGAATTCTGTTCACGATAATTAATTAGGAATTAATAATCACAGCGGACGGATACCGGATAGTGTTTTGAACTTTGCCTGCCTTTTCAAACACTGAGAACATCCGTCGCATTGTGGGAGGCTAAAATTATGAGAATAACCTGGAGAGGATTGGAATTACCGACTCGCATTGTTCGCGATGAACAGGTATCTACCGATCGTTATGGAAAATTTGTTGTCGAACCGTTTGAACGCGGTTTCGGTACCACGATTGGCAACAGCCTTCGCCGTGTACTGCTGTCTTCGCTGGAAGGCTGTGCGGTGGAGTGGATTAAAATCGCCGGCGTGGATCATGAATTCACAACGCTCAAAGGTGTCATGGAAGATATCACGGATATCGTCCTGAATGTCAAACAGATTGTTGTCCGGATGCAGGGGGATATGCCCCGAACGATTAAGCTGTCCGCCAATAAGGCCGGACAGGTGACTGCCGGGATGATTGAATGCGATGCCTCGGTGGAAATCGTGAATCCTGAACTGGTCGTTGCCACCCTGACCGAGGATGTCAAGTTTGAGATGGAACTGGGGATCGCTATCGGCCGCGGATATACGACCGCCGCAGAGCGAATCGCTCAGAAGGATCGGTTTGATCAGCAACTGGGCCTGATTGAAGTGGATGCGATTTATTCCCCGGTCCTGCGGGTGCGGTATAAAACCGAAGATACGCGCGTCGGCCAGCGCACCAACTATGACAAGCTGATTCTTGAAATCTGGACCGATGGTACCGTGGCTCCGCAGATCGCTCTCGTTGAAGCGTCCAAGATTCTGCGGAAGTACATCAATCCGTTTGTGCAGTATTCGGAACTCGAAGAGGAAACAGTGGAGCAGGAAACGGCAATGCCTGAAGTCGAGACCGGTGCTGTCGACGAAGAACTTGCTGCCAAGATGGCCATGCCGATTGAACAGTTGAACCTGACGGTACGTTCCAGTAACTGTCTTGAATCGAACAATATTCAAACAGTGGGTCAGTTGGTCAGCATGGCCGAAGCGGATCTGCTGAAGATTCGCAGTTTCGGAAAAACAAGCCTGCGTGAAGTCCGACAGAAACTGTCCGACCTGGGCTTGTCGCTCGGAATGGGCCAATCGCTTTGAGATGATAAAGAGAAAACAAGTTAACCGAAAGTTAAGGGTAATTTAATATGCGTCATTTAAGAGCCAGAAGACGTCTGAATCGGACCAGTGAACACCGCAAAGCGATGTTGCGTAATATGGCCGCTTCGCTGTTTGAACACGGAACCATTTCAACCACGATTCAAAAAGCCAAGGAAGTTCAGCGCTTTGCGGAAAAGCTGATCACCACGGCCAAAGCGGGTACGCTGCATGCCCGTCGCCAGGCAATTTCCACGCTGAATAACCGTGCAATCTATGTCGAAGAAGATGGTCAGAATGTCCGCAAGGGCACCGTCATCGGCAAGCTGTTCAGCGACATTGCCCCGCAGTATCTGGATCGTCCCGGCGGTTATACCCGCATCATCAAGCTGGCCAAGACACGCCTCGGCGACAACGGCCAGTTAGTCCTGTTGCAGTTAGTTGGCCAGGAAAAGAAAGAAGAAGCCCCGGCCCCAGAGAAAAAATCCAAGAAAGCCAAAAAGGCTGAGTAATTTCTCAACAATACATTCCAAGCCCGATGAACTGGTTTTCATCGGGCTTTTTTTATTGGGCCAGCCGCCGGATAGTGATAAAATCATACGCCGCAATATGGATAATGAAGTTGTTGATACAATAGAACTGGAGAACCAATCCCATGATGCAGACAGATTGTGTCTTTTGTAAAATTGTCGCCGGGCAAATCCCCTGTTACAAAGTATTCGAAAATGAGTTTGCATTGGCATTTCTGGACATCGGCCCCATCAGCACAGGTCATACTCTGCTTATCCCCAAAATCCACGTGGACCGCATCGACCAGTGTCCCCCGGATACTCTGGCCGAAACTGCCAGGATTCTCCCGCAGCTTGCCCGTGCGGTAGCCGCCGCCGTTAATGCACCTGCATATAATGTTTTATGCAATAACGGTACCGCCGCCGGCCAGGTTGTCAAGCACTTGCATTTCCACATCATCCCCCGCCAGGAGAAGGATGGCGTATTTACCCAGTGGCCGGCCTTTCAATACCCGCACGGCAAAGCCGATATGTTGTGTCAAATAATAATTGAAAACTTGAAAAAATAGTCCCGTAAAAGGATTGCTTATTCTTTGGTTTTGTGTTACCTTCTTACATTCCTGAACGCGGGGTAGAGCAGTCTGGTAGCTCGTCGGGCTCATAACCCGGAGGTCAGTGGTTCGAATCCACTCCCCGCCAATCTATTGTAAATAAAGGACTTGCGAAAATTCGCGAGTCCTTTTTTTATGGCTAAAAATAGTAAACTGTACCCTGTTTTGTACCCTGTCAGCCGGAAAAAATGGACTTGTCAAGATGAACCCTTTTGATACCGGAGGTCTGACAATGGCAAGTTTGAAAAAACGGGGTAAAAGTTATTATGTGCAGTATTATATTGGGGGAATCCAAAAGCGAGCCAGTCTGGATACGGATTCTTATCAAATTGCCAAGGAGAAGCTGCGGCAGTTTGAATCCGCACAGGCCCGGGGGGATGCGAACCCCTTGCCGACCAAGACCCCTCTGGCGGACATTCTGGAGCGTTTCATAAAGTTTATGGAGACGTTCAAGACTGCCAAGAGTTTGCAGACGGATATATACTATCTCAGATCGATCTTTGGGGATATCTGCCCGGCCCTGAAGATCACAAGCCGCAAACGCTCTCCCCGGCAGCAAAAGAAGCCGGATTTGAAAATCGATAGGCGGGTCAAGCCCAAGACAATTGAGGCGTCCTGTATTGAGGATATCACCACCGCCGATATCACTGAATTTATTACCGCCCAAGTCAGAAGCAGGGGGCTTGCCCCAAAAACCGCTAATCGATATCGGGAAATCCTTCACCGGTTTTTCTCATGGGCAACTAAACAAGCCGGCGTCAAGATGCCCGGCAATACCAATCCGGCGGCGGAAGTTGAACGCTACAAGGAAAAGGCCCCGGAAATCAGTTTTTTAACCCTGAAGCAAATCGATGAACAATTAACCGCCCTCAAAGACAAACCCCAGCTTCATGCTATGGTTGCAACCCTGATTTATGCCGGACTCCGCCGGGAGGAGTTGCTCTGGCTGACGCTGGATGATGTGGACTTCAAATCCGGCCCCTATGGGATAATCCGAGTTCGAGCCAAGACGGTCAATGAGGAGTATTGGCAGCCGAAAACCAAGGTCAACCGGGCTATTCCCATTAGTTCAACTCTGCGAAAGATTCTGGATAGTTATGCTCCCCGCCCCAGCCGGGGCAGGTGGTTTTTTCCCAGCCCTTGCGGTTTGCGGTATGACCCGGACAATTTCAGCCGGGAACTGGAAAACGCCCAGCCGGAAGGCCTGAAATGGACGTGTCTGGATTTTCGACATACTTTCGGTTCTCAGCTTGCAATGAAAGGGGAAAGCCTGTATAAAATATCTAAATTAATGGGTAATTCCCCGGAAATCTGCCGTCGGCATTATGCGGCCTTGATCCCGGAAGAATTGGCCAGTAGTGTCGAGTTTTCAGATCTAAAACAAAACAGTTCACGCTGTTATGGTTAAACTTGATATGCAGATGGAGAGTACAAAAAATGACATTTAATTCCGATAACTACAAAAACGAATCAGATGTTGAACAGAAGCTAATTTACATTCTACTTAACAATAAAACATATCTTGGATTCAACGAAGAAGAGATATACACAAAGAAATATCTAATACCGAGAGATATAGACAAGGGGGCAGGGAAAAAAACAGGGTATTATCCTGATTATGCAATAATTCTTGGTGGTATCTTTTCGATGGTAGTCGAGGCTAAGTCCCCAAATGAATCGGTGGATGAGGGTTTCAGGGAAGCCCAATTGTATGCTCATGAAATCAATAAGCGTTTTCCTGAAGGAGTTAATCCTGCAAAATATGTTATATCATGCAACGGGATTGAAATTCTATATGGTAGTTGGGACAATGATCGGCCCAACAGAATACCTGTAAACGAAATGACGATAGGAAAATATGAATTCGAATCATTTTTAAGTTTATATAAAAGGGATACTGTACTTCCGGGAATTAACAAGATCAGAGCAGGTATGTTTCCTAACAAAAGATTTAAACCATTAATATTCACCGGAGGTCCAGCAAGACAAAACCAAGAAATATCCCCCAATCGTTTTTCCGAAGACTTGATTCCAATATTGCGAAAATATTTTGATTCTGACGCTGTACGGGCCACGAAAGAAATTATTGAGAAGGCGTATGTCAACACTGAAGATGTTACACGATATGACAAGGTCTTAGAAACACTGCTAAAAGACAATATTAGCAGGATAAAATATCCAAATCATAAAGAAGTTAATGTTTATAGGAAGGATGCCCCAGATATATGTAAAACTATTAAGGATTATGTTGAAGATAAAGACAAGGCGACTTGTCTGCTGTTAATAGGGGGCGTAGGTTCAGGAAAGTCGTCGTTCATAGACCGGTTTTATTATTTTCTCTTAGATGAAGAAATAAAAAGAAATACTTTATGGATATTTCTTGATTTCAATAATGCTCCTAATGATATAAAGGCTATTGAGAAATGGGTAGTACCGGAAGCCTTGAGGGAACTTATAGATAGGAATAACCTGAGTGATTTCTATAACTATAAGAATTTGACAAGATATTTTGCCCCGGATATAGATAATCGAAATAAGGGCGCATATCATAAATTGAGAGAACTTGATCCCGTTGAATATGAGAGAAGGTTGTCAAGCGATATAACATCTTGGACTGATGACACGGAAAAACTATTTGTTTCAGCAATGAGATATTTCGCTGGAGACAAAAGGTTAAAGGTAATTACTGTTTTTGATAATGTTGATAGGAGGGATTCGGAGCAGCAACTTGGAATATTTCAATTGGTACATCACTATAGAAACAAATATAAGTCTTTTTCGATATTATCAATGAGGGATGAGACTTATGATAGATATAAAAGTGAACCCCCACTTGATGCTTTTTATAAACCGTTTGCATTCAGAATCAGGCCGCCTCGTTTCATAGATGTTGTCAAAAGGCGATTAAGTCTTATCATTGATGAGTTGACAGCAAATGCACCTGAAAAGTTAAGTTATACATTAGAAAATGGGATTGTAGTCGAATATCCGGCAACGGATCTTGGGCGATATTTGATGGGGGTATATAAGGCCCTATTCAACACAAGAAAGCGAGTTAGACTTATATTAGAAGCATTGGCAGACAGAGATGTGAGATATGCCTTGCAGATGTTTAGTGATCTGCTAATATCGGGTCATATGAAAGATGGATACATTTTTCAAACAAGATATAAATCTGATAGCGAAGAAGTATTTATGCCTGAATGGTTAGTTGTCCGGATATTGATGAGAACAAAGCATCTGTTTTATAGTTCCGATAGAAGTTATATATTTAATATTTTAGGTGTTAGTGAAAAGAGTGATACTGCTACTAATTTTATGAATGCTGACATATTATGTTTGTTGAGTTCAAGAAGAAAGACCAGAGGAGAGTTAGGTATAGAAGGATATGTCTTAATAAAGGAATTAATTGAAGAAATTAAAATTCATGGCTATATAGCCGAAGATGTTTTGTCTGCTATAAAACACTTAGTTAAAAAAGGGTTATTGATATCAGAAACGCTGAATGACAAAATAGACAAAGATAACTATGTAAAAATTTCGGCAAGCGGGCATTATCACATAAATGTATTGCTCCAAAGAGAAGAATATCTTGCCAACATAGCAATTGATACGTTTATAAGAAATGATAATATCGCAAAAGAAATAGCTTCTACAATTAATGACGATCAAGAGCACCGTATCAATAGGATACGGTTACTAAACCAAGCATTAAAAGAAGAAAAAGATATTCACGATAAGCAATCTTTTGCGGAAAACGTTCAGAAACATGGCGCTATAAAGGTGTTAAGTAGTATTGAAGAAGTTCTTTTGTATCGTAACCAATAAAAAAACAGATAGATGTTATGGCTTCCAAAACGAGTATGAAACATTCATAAAACATATTAATAGAGCCAGTAGGAGAAATCTTGTATGAGTGAATTTAAAGTTTTACATCTAAGTGATTTGCATTTTTATAATCATAAAGGCACAACGAGTTCATTAGGTTATAGAATGAAAATTAAGGAGCACTGTGAAAGAAATAAATACGATTTATATGTTATTAGTGGTGATTTAACAGACGATGGAAGAAAAGACAGTTTTTTAGATGCATACGATTGGTTGTTTGGAGATGGAGAAAATAGTTTGGCCTTACCTAAACACAAAACTATAGTGGTTCCCGGTAATCATGATGCATTTAACAAAAATGATAATGATTATGTGGTAAATGTTGGTAGGGGTGAAATTGATGGTCGAATACAGAAGTGTTTGGACAATTACCATGAGATATTTAATGAATATAAGTATGAACATACAAACATTAATAAAGGTGTAAATTGCAAGTGGTTTCCTGTGGTTGAAAACGATGGCATATTTGTTATTTCGCTTAGTTCCTGTTATTTAGGTGATCCTTTTAAGAATCTTATGCCAGTAGGAGTTGGGACAGCACTTGGCCAATTGGATTCAGAACAAATTGAGTATATCTTTTCAATATGCGATAAGGGGCTCAAAGGAGAATTGAAGGATAGCGATGGGGAATTAGTTAAAGGAGACGCTTTTTCACGGAGTGTTAAAATTCTTGTGATGCATCATTTTTTATTTAATATTTATTCTGGTAAAGAAAAGGGGATTCTTGAAAAAATCAATAATCAATATTTTATGAAAATTAAAAAAAGAGAAATGGTACTTCAAAATCTTATGATGGCGGATATTGATTTTGTTGTATGTGGACATAGCCATATTGGAGATGTAGGAGAGCATACATTTGAATGTCATTTTAAAAATAAATATGCACGTGAAAGAATACTTATGAATTATTTTCGTAAAAAATGTGGTTTTTGTTCAAAGCCTATTATTGAAAAGTTTAAAAATGGTCAATTCCTGGGTAAACCATACCGGGTCATATGTGAAATGTCGGTACGAATTGGCAAAAGAGGGGAAGACCTTGCCGACTTGTTTGCATATGGATTAGATCCAACACAAAACCGATCATTAAGAAATGGAATCCGAGATATATTGACGCAGGCGCATGGCAGTTATGTTACCGGTTAC
>JBDKVE010000100.1:0-11206 GCA_039679345.1 Anaerohalosphaeraceae bacterium | reverse complement strand
AAATCATCTGGCTATAGATACCGCCATAGACTTCATGATTAACATCTTCAATGCAGGCTCCCGTTGTCAGCGGACTGATATTATGCGTGACTTTGTCGGCCAGTACGACAATCTTTCCTTTTCCTGGTAATTCCGCAGCCACAATTGAAACCACAATAAAAAAAAATAAAATAACAAAGCCTTTTTGCATCTAAGACCTCCACAAAAAAATCTAGCTATTATTTTGAGAATTTTACCATTTATATTGATACGTGTCAATGTATAAATTTACAATTTTTCAGCAGTACTGTCCCATTATAAGTCGAATAAGGACAGTTGGTTACAGTTTTGTTGTTCTTTAAATTCATGGGTATTTTCCATAAGTGTATGTTTTAGCATGGTTTTCTCGAAAAGCAGGATACTTGTAATTTGGAGTATTTCGTGCAGAGAACGCTCCAATTTCAGTTCCTCCTTAATTATCGCCACAAGCACGTAAATGCTGATTGCGATCCAGACCTGGGTCTTGACGGCGTTGACAGATGTTCCGAAAAAGGACTTTATTCGCAAGTGCTGTTTGATCCATTTGAAGAACAGTTCGATCTGCCAACGCAGTTCGTAAATCTGGCAAACAGTCAATGCATCCAGTTGAAAATGGTTGGTCAATTGCGCAAAAGCCATCGTCAGGTATTGATCGAAACAGGAGAAGGATTTGGCCCGATATTTGCCCTTGTAACGATTGACACAGGCTCTGAATTGATGCTTTGGAATAAAGTCGAGGATTTGCGAAAACACGGTTCGTTCGATGTTCATTAGGCGTACTTCTCCGGACAAGTGACTGTAAAATGTCACTGTAAGATAATCGCCAGTTCAAATCGACAACAGTTATTATTCGTTGTAACATCATACAATTAAAATAGTTATAGTAACTAAATCCCAAGTTAATGGGACAGTACTGAAATTTGATGTTGAGTATTTATAATCTATGAGCTATTTAAATTGTAATCGATGGAGTATTTTGTATTAGTTCTTGTTGTTGGGTGTGTATTAAGCTCATCCATGGGTGCAGAAGGGGTAAAAAGGGAGTACACACTTGCTAAAGAGAATATTCAACACGCCAAAAAGAACTTGCCAAAACAAATATATACCCAGAAGCCCAAGTTAACAAGGCAGGTTTATAATTTATATAACAAATGTACCATTGTCAATTGGGAAAACAACCATATTACCCCTGCCTAGAATTCATACCTAAAATTATCGGTTTTCTGGGGTATGTTCCAAAAGGATTATTCAAGGCTGATTCTGTCGGAAATGAACTGCGGGCTTACCGACAACTTCATGGTCTCACCCAAAAGGATTTAGCAAAACAACTTGGGGTTGATCCAAGTTCAATTATGGACTGGGAAAACCAAAATCACAAAATAAGCAAAAAAAATGTTCCAACGATTAAAATATATTTTGTTAGTTTAAGTTGATTATCCAAAAGTATTCAAGTAAGCGGCTATATAAAATGTGCATCAAAATAGATACGTACATAAAACATTTGAATACATACACTTACAAATCGGCGATTTTTGAATATTTTTGGCTATTTGGCTCTTGGGTTGTAGGAAAGTTGTATAGATATAATACTAATGGTTTTTTCAATCTTTTGAGTGTAATCTTCTCTTATTTATATCCCACCCCGAAACGGCGGCAATAGCCACAAGCATTAATGGGTGTACATTTAGCTATTTATTTATCAATATTTATTCTGTTACTGTTCCATTGATGAATAGTATCTTAAGCTCTAATATTTTCAAGAATTAAGAAATTATCGGACCCTACGCCTTTCTCCCCGATTAATACACCGTTTTCTTGCTTTTTGTAGTCATTTTTTTGTAAAATAATAGCATTCAGAGGGATACTATGTCCTTCGGAGGGTTAATTGTTCTCAAAAGAGCCTAACAGATAATGTTGGTCTTGGATTATTGGACGGAGGTTGGTATTTATGAAGAATCATCGCATTCTGATTTTGTCGCTTCTGGTTTTCGGTCTGGTCATTCCGGCTTCCGGGAGAGACCTGTTTTATTTCCTTGTCGGCGATTCGATCCAGACCTATGACTTCAATGGGCAATATCAGCACTCGTTTAATCTTGGAACAGTCCCGGTCCATGATGGCTACCGAGTCGCTCTGACCACCGACGGCCGAACGGCCTGGATCGGCTATAATTCCATTATCAAGGCTATTGAGGGAATCCCCATCCGTTCCGGAGGCGTGAGTCGTACGATCCCTGTGGATTATTCTGAATGGCTCTTTCAGGGTGGCCTGGCACAGGCCGGAGACCACTTGATCCTCGGACGACAACGATTTCCCCATCCATCCTACTGGCCGTGGTATCGTATTGACTATTACAGCAGCTCATCCGGGGCCTTTATCGGATCTTGCGTATCTCAGGGTGTCTCAGACAGCCTGACCTGGTCCGATGGTCGTCTGGCCGCCTCGAATGGCTCCAGCGGCCCCCTGACGGTCTATATCGACGATTGCGAGGTCCTACGAACGATTAATGCCGACCTCTATCCCGGCAACGCCATTACCGGAATCTGCTCCACCGCCGGCACGATCTGGGTATTTTATAATATCAATTCCACAATCGGTCATGCCTTCGATTGGAATGGCAACCGACGGGCAGATCTTGATATCCTGTTTCAGGGCCTGGCCATGCCCACTGATGTCAGCATCGCATGGGGACCGGACGAGATGAACATGCAGGTCGAACCAGCGGTTCTACCATTCGGAGACCTTATCCAGGGCTCGTCAAAGACCCTGCCGCTGCGGCTTCGTAATGTCGGCAACCAGGACTTGACCGTCTCGTCGATTGGATTATCGAATTCAACGCATTTCTCCTACACAGGGCTGACGTCTGCGACGATCTTTGTCGGAGGGTATCTGGACATTGAGGTCACATGCCAGCCCGAAGCCCCCGGCAGTCTGTATTCAGAACTGCTCATCGCCTCCAACGATCCCGACCGGCCGACCTGGACGGTACCACTTTCAGCCGAGGGAAGACCATCGACGGTCTTCATCGACGGCAGCCGCCCCGCCTCCGGCAACGGCCAATCCTGGGCCACTGCATTCAAGACCATCCCGGATGCCATGGCCAGTGTTGCGGTACTCAATGGCGCCGAGCTTTGGGTTAAAGAAGGTACCTGCACCCTCGCCCAGACTGTCACCATCGGTAAAAGCGTCACCCTCTTTGGCGGCTTTGACGGCTCTGAAACATCCCGTAACCAACGTGACTGGCAGAATCACCCGACCATCCTCGACGGTAACAATGCTGTGCTTGGTCTGAAAATTACCGCTGCCAATGTGACCTTTGATGGATTTACCGTGACCCGGGGCCGCAACACGCAAACCTTGTGGCCCGACACGTGCGGCGGCGGAATCGCGATTCTGGCATCCGGCGCGACCATCCAGAACTGTACCATCTCCGGATGCGCATCGCCTAATGGATACGGCGGAGGAATCTATGCAACCTATTCGATTTTGGATATCCATATCCGGAATTGCCGGTTTGAGGGAAATTCAACATCCTATGAAGGCGGGGCCATATTCATCTATGCCAGCAGTTCCGAGATTTCCGATTGCGTCATCCGCGACAACAGCGGCCGTATGGGCGGCGCGATCTATGTCGAGAACAGTTCGGTACCGCCGGTGATCCGCAATTGCATCATTCAGGGCAACCAGGCCTCGATGAATGGCGCGATCTTCAATAACTGGGCTGGGTCGACTATCCAGAATTGCCTGATCACTGGTAATACCGGCGGCGGTATTTACAACTATATCGGTGCAGCGGTCATCACCAATTGCACCATCGTGGATAATACCCTCTACGGAATCGGCACCGGTTATTCCGACGCCACTCCCGTCATCACTAACTCCATTATCTGGGGAAATACCGGCCCGCAAATCCTAAACGACAGCGGAGCCAATCCCACAATCACGTATTGCGACATCAACCAGGATGGGTATGGCTTAACGACCAGCGGCGATCCCGACGCCAAACGCAACCTGCGCAAAGCACCCCGGTTCGTCGATGCCGATGGTCCCGACAATACCCCGGCAACCTGGCAGGACAACGATTACCGCCTCGGCAATGGCTCTTATGGCATCGACTATGGCAGCGGCACTGTTGACCCGGTAACGGATCTTCTTGGTAATCCCCGATGTGACGACACCGGGCTGGCCAACTTGGGCACCGGCGACCCGACGTTCGTCGATCTGGGCGCTTACGAACGGCAAACGAATACGCCATTGATCCTGTATGTCGATCCGGCTTCGATGGGATCGCAGGATGGCACCAGTTGGATGAATGCGTTCCACACCATCCCTGAAGCCCTTGAGGCATCGTCGCCATCAGGCCAGGTCTGGATCAAAGAAGGCCCGTATGTGCTGACAGCCAGTCTTCTGGTGGCCAAACCCCTTCGGATGGTTGGCGGGTTTGTTGGCACGGAAACCAACCCGGCCCAGCGAAACCTTGCCGCCCACACCACCATCATCGATGGAAACAAAACGGTATCCCCATGCATCAAGATTACCGCCAGCGCCTCTCTCGACGGTCTGACCATCACCCAATCCAACGGCAATGCTGAGTGGCCAAAGGATCGGGGTGGAGCAGTCTATATCGATCAGGCGTCACCGGTCCTGTCGCAATGCCGGTTCATGGATAACTTTGCCCAATTTGGCGGCGGTGCCATGTATGCATACAAGTCCGCCGGACTGTGTATCAATTGTGTCTTCCTCGCCAACCGATGCACTATGGGCGGTGGTGGCGGCGCGGCCGTGTATAATTACGCGTCGCGGATGCAATTCATCAATTGCCTGTTTGCCGCCAATGACTCTACGTCCAACGCCGGTGCAATGTACCTGCAGGATGAGACCGCCCCGAATGTGCTGATCAATTGCACTTTTGCGGCAAACAAGGCTAAGTACAGCGGCGGAGCGATTCAGGCCAACCGCTGCTCCCCGTCATTGACCAACTGCATTCTGTCGGGCAATACCGCCTCTTCTCAACCTGATATCAGTGTCGTTATCTCCGGCTCGCCAACGGTTCAGTATTCCCTGGTCGCAGGCACAAACTATGGCGTAACCAATCTCATGGGTGATCCGCATTTTGCCGATCCGGATGGTCCGGATAACGACCCGGCCACCTGGCAGGACAACAACTACCATCTCGCTTCCGACTCACCCTGTATCGACAGCGGGAATAACACAATTATCCCCCCCGATGCTGGCGACCTCAACGGCGACACCAATATAATGGAGCGTATTCCGCTTGCTCTGTCCGGTACACCACGATTCATGGATCACCTCATCCAATCTGACACTGGTCTGGCCGATCCACCTGCTTATCCTGCCGTGGCGGATATGGGCGCCTACGAGTACATCCCTGGCGATATCAGCGGCGATGGCTCTGTCGGACTCGGCGATATGCCTTCCATCGGAGAGTATTGGCTGGCGACGGATTGCGGCGTTTGTGGAGGCGCAGATCTCGACGGTGATCATGATGTCGATCTTCAGGATCTGTTTTTGATGATCGAAAACTGGTTGATTCGACCCTGGTAAATAGTGGATCATTCATGCATAAAGCAATATGAATGCATATGCGGAATGACTTATGAAATCCTTCAAAACTGGATTTCTATATTATTGATTCAACCACCGGACGCTTACTGAACGGTTACTCTTTTTCTAAACTGTACTACTGTCACAACCGCAAAACTATAATCGATGATATTTACACGACATGTATCGTCCATTTTTTGTGGTAAATCATTTGTCTCTAAAGAACCGCTGATTTATAGCGACACTACTCCCCCTTGGCAGGCTAGACAAACTAAAATTCTACATATCGTCGGCTTAGGCTATATAAAATGTGCATCAAAATAGACACGCACATAATTTATTTATCTACAAACACTTACAAATCGGTGTTTTTTGAGTTTTATTGGCTATTTAGCTCTTGGGTTGTAGAATAGTTATACAAGATGCTCTTATAACCGATTCTTGGATACAACGAAGACCTTTGTCTATTGTTTCTTACAGGTCGCCAGTACGGTCCAGATGCGTTCGCACCAGAGCATCCCGGCTTCCCTGCGGGTTCCCATTGGTCAATCACAACGACTTGCTGGCCAACGGATGATCCGGCCAGCATCGTATTTGGGTCAGAATGCCGGCTTTGATTCATCTCATCAAACGCTGAAAACTCAAATCAGGTGGTCCATAGAGTACTGTACTCGAATGCCGAACAGGCGGGCATACTTGCGATAAGCGCCTCAATAGTCGGCGCCGATCATCCCGGCAAAGTCCCTGCCCCAGCATGGCTTCAAGGACTTGACTACCGCGCGATGGATCAATCTTGAAGAGGCTGTAATCCGATGCCCAAAAACACCAGGTCCAGTACAGATCGCCCTGGTTTTGAGATTTTTTCAAATATTTCTGTAAACATTTACCGCTTGACTTTATTGCTTGAGGGCTTCGTCAGATTCATAAGGCAGTACGGATATCTCAGCAGCACTTGTCCAGCCGTTTCCGTGGATCTCCTGCAAAGCAGTAAATCGGAAGAATCGGGCGTCGACAGGATCAAAAGTGACTTTCTGAAGCGATGGATTGTTCCAAATGTTGTCAAATATGCCCGATGCGACATTCGTTGTCCAGGTTACACCATCCGTGCTTGTTTCAAAACGATACCGCTGAACGGTTCCGTTCGCGTTGTTATCCTGACGCGGCAGATAAATAAATCCGCCGATCCGGTGCGAAATCCCCATGTCAACCGTGATAAAATGGGGCAGTTTCAAATCATTGTGCCAGCGAGTATGCCAGAAAGTCGAAGAGTTGTCATCAATCGCATTGGCGGCAGCATTATTGACCTGCCCATTAATTTCCTGGCTGTCAACGTCGATTACCTTCCAGCCAATCGGCATCATTCCCGCAAAAGACTTGGAACCCTCAATGCCCAGTTTTCCATCCGGCAACTGACATGCAGCTCTGATGGTACCGCCCAGCAGCATGGAAATCGCTGAGGTGTAAACGGTCGAATGAGATGTCGGCGAAGAACCATCAAGTGTATAAACCATCTTCAGGCCGCGATCATTTCGGATGGTTACGATACCTTTGGCGTCACGATCTGAAATCACAGGAGGCAATAAGGTAGCGGGCTGTTGGAAGAGGCCGATTTCCGCCAGCGTCGGCTCCAGGCGGGACCTGGTGATGCGAATACGCACCTTGTCATTTGTCAGCGGAGACTTGAGCCGTATCAGGCGTCTGTGGCCGATGGTAGTCAATTCATCGGATGCGATATGTTCTGCAGCAATCCAGGCCGAGCCATCCCATGTTTCAATGAGAAAAGATTCGACTCGCTGGCCTCGATGATCAACGGCTTCCTGGAGTGAAACAACGTCAAAGGTAACGGTCTTTGGAAGCGTCAGGGTTATTATGGCACTGGTCTGGCCCGGCGCAGCTTCCCACCAGGTATCCAAATTTCCATCCAAAGCCAGTAAGGGGCTGTTTTGTGTATTCGAGTGATCCGCTGTCAATTCACCGCCTGAAGCCAGATTGACTGTAAATGTATCCCGGATGACCTCTGCCATCCTGCTTAAGGCATTGAGCTGATCATCCGGAATCAGGCCGCGGTCATCCGGAGACAGATTTAAAATAAGATTTCCGTTACGGCCGATTGACGTGTAATAGATATTGACAAGCTGAGAAACGCTTCTGGACTTTTTGTCGGGGGCCCAAAACCAGGCTCCACGATCAAGCATGGTGACATTGGTTTCTGTCGGATACCACCACAGGTGGGAACCGGGCGTCAGTTTAGCACGACTGCCCAGATCCCCGGCCTGCATGTCAGGCCAGTAGAACTTGTCGGGTGACATCGGCAGCGGAATGACACTCCATTCCGTGGTGCGTCCGACTCCGCCCTCATTCCCCACCCAGCGCCCGTCCGGCCCTTTGCCGAAAATGATCGCTTGCGGCTGCAGTTTACGAATCAAGTCAAACCATGCCGCGTAGTCATAGGTCTCCTGGACACTCGGATCCGGATTGGCACCGTCGAACCAGACTTCATAGACCGGCCCGTATTCGGTCAGCAATTCATAAAGCTGATTAAGAAAATAGCGGTTGTAATCATCTACCGTATAGGTATAACTGCCAAACTCCAGGGCCGGTTCACGGCCTTTGGCGGGTTCTGTTTTGAAAGCGTCCGGATCAGTGGGAATGGTCGAAAGCACTTTGCCGCTGTTGTTGCCATAGTAGCCTTTGGGATTCTTCGGATTGGTCCGCAACTGATAAAGATCCGCCGGTGAAAGATAGACACCCAGCTTAATCCCATGCTTGCGGGCCGCATTGGAAACCGCTCGCACCACATCGCCTTTTCCATCCATCCAGGGACTCGACGCGACCGAATGCGAGGTATATCGGCTGGGCCACAGGCATAATCCGTCATGATGCTTGCAAACCAGCACGATCATTTTACCGCCGGCGTCTTTGATCGCCCGGACCCACTGTTCGGCGTCAAATGATGCGGGATTAAAATCCGAGGGTTCTTCACGTCCGCTGCCCCACTCAACATGATTGAAGGCATTCGGGCCATAGTGAAGGAAAAAAATCCATTCCAGCCGCATCCAGGCCGTCTGGTTAGGGCGGGGTAAAACCTTCGCCGCCTTTTCCACAATAACAGCCTCGTAATCGTCCGGACCAATGACATGCATTTCGGCATAAGGAATCGGGCCGGGAGAGACAGCCTTACCTGCGGTGGTTTGTCCATTCACCCGATCCGGTATTAAAAATAACAGGGATATTAATATACTCCTAACGCAAGCCTGTCGAGTGTTTATGATTTCCATCTGTTAATCGCTTTCAGTGATTTAATGGTTTACCGTATAACAATAGCATCCACAGCCACAGGGCCGGGGCCGCGATTGACAATATTGATGGTGTGTTTGCCCGAAGTCAGTCCAGTCAGCTTACATACTGCCTGCTGAGCCTGACGCGCACCTGTAGCGGACAGATCTGCCGTTGCGCGGGTCCGGCCATCAATCTGAATCTCGATCTTCCCCGCTCCTGGTTCCCGCGGTGCAATAACCTCGATGCTGCTGCCGGTAAATTCACAACTCCAGACGTCGCCTTGCGTGCTGCTGGTGGTCAGATCGTTGTTAAAGTCGCCGGCTCCAGGATTGCAGCGGCGAAACCATCCGGGAAAGGTCGCCCCCGGGTCATCGTCATTGAACCAGTCTTTGTCATGGGTGATGCGCAAAACCCGGCACTCCGATGCCAGCGACGGATTGACAATACCCGGCAGCGGCTGTATCAATCCGCCGGGGGTCACCGTCAGCCCCTGCTCGTCCTGGACAAATGTCAGCGGACTATCAGAATCCAGAAGGTCGACTTTGGATACCTTGCCCAGTGTTGCCCCGCCGGCGTGCAGAGCCTTTAGGGTAATCGGGCCGCCTTTCCATTCCAGCATCGCAGCATACACATAGCCCTTATTGCGTGTAAAATATACTGCATTGTCACCAAAGACTTCAAATGGGCGAGATCCGTAAACAGCTTCCCCGTTGACTTTCAGCCAGGCGCCAATATCTTTGCAGATACGGATGGCTTCAGGATCAAGATCGCCCCGCCCGCGCTGAGTGATGTTGAGGAGCATAGTTCCATTTCGGGACACGTTCTCCATCAGCAATCGGATTACTTTTTTTGCATCTAAGTATTCCTGACCGGCTTGGTAGTGCCAGTTCTGGAGAGTCGTTTCCGTCTGAAAGGGATATGCCATGATTTGCGGTTCAATGATAGCCTCGGTACTCTTGACCAGGGCGCGTTCAACGATGGGAATCAGTTCGGGATTGTTTTTAAAACTGTTGTAGTGCCCGCCGACACACTTAAGATTGATCACAGCATTCATTTTACCATCATTCCACCGAATGGACTTATTATAGAAATTGGCAACCAGCGGAGGAGCCAGAAAATCCAGTCCCATATGCACCCCTAAATCCCAGAGGGAATTACCCGCTGCCTCATCGAAGTAAATCACATCCGGATGATACCGGGTAATGGCATCATCCACCCGCCACATGAACTGGTTGGCAAAGGGTGAAAGCAGCGGCTCCTTAGCGGTATGAACCGGCCCATAAAGATCCGCCGGATCCAGACCTTCCCACCATTTGCCTTTGCCGTCCAGAATGGTATGCATCGCATCATAAGGAACATCTTGCTTCGGTCCTTTTTTATCGCCCGTGTAACGTACAGGCATAAATTGCCCCCAGGTTCGAGGCGGTGAGTTATGGAATCCAATGCCGAAACGCAGACCATGCTTTCGTGCGACTTTTTCCCACGCACCAACGATATCCACCTTAGGTCCGACTCGGACAGAGTTCCAGGGCTGATAGGTCGAGTCCCAGCAATCAAAATTGTCATGGTGAACCCCCATAGCCATGAAGTAATGAACACCCATTTCGACAAACAGCGCCATCAATTCATCGGGATTCCACCGGTCAATCAACCAATTGTGACAGATGTCCTTATAGCCATATTCCGACGGATGTCCAAAATGCCTGAGGTGATATTCATATTGAGGACTGCCCTGCATATACATGCCGCGGGAATACCAGTCACCCTGTTCGGGCATCGACTGCGGATCCCAGTGAGCCCAGGCACCGAACTTGGCTTCACGCCACCAGGCCGGTACGGTATAAAGTCTGCTTATCGCCATCCAGTCTGCCGAATAAGGCCCGGCCGCCACCGGCAGCGGCGGCAGATTCCATATATCCGGCGGTAATCCCAAATCTCCATCGCCTGCAATGATCTGGTCGATATTCACCGCGACATCATCCGCCGCCTGACTGATATTCAGCCTGCCGCCTGCAGAAATTTCGACCTCCATTACCGCATAGAGAAACGAACCGCTAACAGATCCTGAGGAATGTACGTTTACCTTGCGAGCCGGCTGGTCATTGACTGAAATGCTGACCGTGCCCGTTTCAACCGACGCATAGCAAATCGCTAATGTCGTAGCGGCAGGCAGACCGGAAAATCTGATGCCATGACCGGGTCTGGCCAAACTGACAGAGTACCCTTCCGAGGCTGTATGGTCAGCCGTTTTGGATGCCCCGCCGATCAGTTCTGCGGCTTCGGCCTCCAAGAGATGTCTTTGGGCCGCCATGGCCAAAGCGGACGTAAAATATAGGATTATGTATC
>JBDKVE010000099.1:0-2345 GCA_039679345.1 Anaerohalosphaeraceae bacterium | reverse complement strand
GCTTCTTCATCCTTGCCGCAGTCGTTGTTGTTATCAATGGTCTCATAATAGTATTTACGTCCGGGGCATTCTATTTTCAGTCGTCTTCCCGGCGAAAGCCGGGAACCAGTTCAAATATTCCTGGATGTCGGCTTTCGCCGGCATGACAGATGTAGGTTCAATTATGAGACCGTTAATAAATACATAAAATCAGGGGATTATCATGATAAAAGTTGACTTGGAAAAATGCATCGGATGCGGGACATGCAAATCGGATTGTCCGACTGCCAACATTGCTATTAAAGACGGCAAAGCGGTTCACGGCAAGTGGTGTCTGGAATGCGGCCACTGCACCGCCGTGTGTCCGCATAAAGCGGTCACGCTCTCGGGCGACTATGATCCTGCCGAAATCCTCGAATGTGACGACCCGAAAAAGTTTGCCGTTCGGCCGGAGCAGCTCCTGAACTTTGTCAAATTCCGGCGAAGCGTGCGTCAATACACCGACGAGCCGGTAAGCGACGCGGATATCGCTAAAATTCTGGAGATGGGCAGATACACGCAAACCGGGGCGAATACGCAGACGCTGCGCTATATCGTGCTGACGAAAGACACGCTGCGGGAGATCACGCCGATGGCCTTAAAAACGCTGGCCGAGCTGGATGTCAAAAGTGTGGATAAGAAAGCGATGCGGGTGCCGTATCAATATCTGGATTTTCAGGCCATCTGGGTCAACTGGTATGCATTCTATCAGAAAAAACAGAGGGATTTATTGTTTCACGGCGCGCCCAACGCGCTTCTGGTGGTCAGCCGCACCTGCAACGAAGTGGACGGCTGTTTCAACGCCGGACATCTGGAGTTGATGATTAACGCTTTAGGTCTGGGCGCCTGCCTGATGGGTTTTGGAACCTTTGCGTTTGATCAATCGCCCGAATTGAAACAGAGAGTCGGGATTCAGCAAGGCGAATCGGTGATCTTCATGATGGTGTTCGGGCATCCCAAAGTGAAATATCTGAGAACCGTCAACCGCAAAAAAGTGCGGTACGAAAAAATCTGAGCATGATCAGCCCCGCGAAAATATTATTTTATGTCATCGAATTCATCAACTGCTACGCCGCAGTTTATTATTCCAATTTTCTCTTTTTTTATCTGCGTCGAACGTTCGGTTTCGGCGAGGCGGCCAATCTGCTGACGGCCGCTCTGGGCGGCTTTGTCTATATTATCGCAGCCTGGCAGGGCGGTAAATTGGCCCAGCGTTATGGCTGCATTCGGATGCTTTACATCGGCGTCTGCAGCATCATTTTGTTTCTGGCGCTGGGAGTGGCGTTTTCCACTCCGGCGTCTCAGGTTGTGGTCTATTGCCTGTGGACAATGGGGGTTTGCCTGATCTGGCCGGCTCTCGAGGCGCTAATCAGTGAGCGCTCGGGCGCGTCGCTTCCCAAGATGGTCGGCATTTATAACATCACCTGGGCCGGCGGCGGCGCGATAGCCTATTTCACAACGGGCATCCTGCTGGAGACATTGGGAATGGAAAGCCTGTTCTGGCTTCCCCTCGGACTTACGGTTGTCGAACTTGCCATCCTGCCGTTTGCCGCAAGATTCCTGAAAAGAGAGAATGAACAGCAATACCGTGAAGAGCCTCTGACCTCGGTGGTCCATGAAGCCGACACCAAACGCTTCCTGCGGATGGCCTGGATCGCCAACCCCTTTTCCTATGTGGCGATCAACACCGTTATCCCCCTTATTCCCTCCATTGCGGATAAACTTGGCCTGTCAACCGGGATGGCGGGAATTGTCTGCTCTCTATGGATGTTTGCAAGGCTGGCTGCTTTTGTGATCTGTTGGCTATGGACAGGCTGGCATTACCGTTTTCGGTGGCTGGCGGGCTCATGCCTGTTGATGATCGTCTGCTTTTTCGGATTGCTCATGACGCAATCAATCGGACTGCTGCTCGTCGCACAAGCCGGTTTCGGCCTGTCGATCGGACTCATCTATTACTCATCTCTTTACTATTCCATGAACGTGACGGAGAACCAAAGCTCCAATGCCGGTCTTCATGAGGCGATGATCGGAGCAGGCTTATTTATCGGTCCGGCCGCAGGCGCCGCCACCCTGTATCTTGTTCCCGCCGCCATCGGGATCGGCGCATGGTCTGTAGGCGGCCTGCTTTGCGTCGGATTTTGCGGCTTGCTCTTTGTAAGAAATTACCGGCCGCATCAGGATTCATGAAACTGCTTATCCACGGCGGAAGCTTTGCCGCCGGTCAAGGCATCGGGAAACTTTTTTGACCGCATCGGCGCGTTTTATGAGGCGGCTGGAAAATCGAGGGGAATGATTAAAATTTCCACATGAATTGTTGCCTTCAGGCA
>JBDKVE010000098.1:0-6706 GCA_039679345.1 Anaerohalosphaeraceae bacterium | reverse complement strand
GTTCTTCCAGGGGGAATCCTTGAAATTGTATAGGTACGGGATATTGAAGCTCGGTTCGTTACCCATCGAATACTGGCCGATGATTCCCGTGAAATCCGGGAACTTCGCCCACAGTTCGTATTTGCTGCGGCCGAGGTCTTCGCGGAAAAGCTGGTCGAGCCGCTGTTCGAAGGCGTCTTTGCCGCCCATCAGGTCCATCAGGCCGGAGATGTCATGCTGGACCTGCCACAGATACGTCCATCCGTTGTTTTCATCGTAATACTCCCGGCCACCCATGCCGCCGTCAAATTTGGGGTCGATATCGATCCATTTGCCCTGGTCGTCTTTGGGCAAGAAAAAGCCCTTTTCCTTCCAGTAGAGATTCTTGTAATTGTTTGCCCGGGCGGCGAAATACGCGGCATCGTCGGCGTGGCCGAGTTCAGCGGCATACTGGCTCAAGGCCCAGTCATCGTAGCTGTGGCCCAGCGTGATGGCTACCGACTGGCGTTTCTCAAAGCCGTGGACGGCAGGTTCGGTTTCGGGCTGGCCGGGGGCCAGCGCGGGGTAATAGCCTTTTTCGGCATAGAAGCGATCCAGGGCACAGGCCGGGCCGTTCTTCCATGGGAGCATGGTCGCTTCCATGGCATTTTTCTTCATGGCGGCAAAGGCGGTCGCGGTGTCAAAATTGCGAATGCCTTTGCGATAGGCATCCAAGATCGTAATCGTCGAATGGAAGCCGTTCATGCAGGGATTGTCGCCCCACAGCAGCGGGAACGTCGGCAGCCAGCCGCTCTGTTCGTACATCCGGACGTAGGACTGAATCATGTCGGCTTCCTGAGCCGGATTCAGGATGGCCCGCAGGGGGTGATGGGCCAGATAGGTATCCCAGACCCAGTCATCGACATAGAATGGGCGATCGGCGGGGTGAATTTTTTTGTCGTAATTGCTGTAATACCGGCCGTCTTCGGTGATATCCATCATACGTTCATAACAGCGATACAGGGCCGTGTAGAACGTGCGGCGCTGGGATTCGGTGCCGCCCTGCACTTCGATTTGATTTAACACTTTGGACCAAGCCTGACGAGCGTCGGCTTTCATTGACTCAAACGAACGGCCTGCAATCTCGGCCTGGAAATTTGCTTTGGCCTGCTGGTCACTGATAAAGGAAATCGCGTATTTGAATTCGACCACGGCGGGTTTGTCTTCGGACCAGCGGACAACGCCGCCCTTTCGGCTGCGGTTCTGCTCTGCTGCGGTAAATTCGAACGGCTGGCTGAACTGACCATAGACGAAGGCCTTCATGCCGTGAAACTGCTCCACGCCTGTTACCGTTTGAGTATCGAGTTGGGTCCACTCGCCCGACTGCATGATCCGCAGCAGGATGGATTTGGAGACATTTTTCGGAAATGTCATCCGGAAATAGCCTGTCTTGGCGCCGGGGGCAAACTCGAGCGTGACATCGTAATCTTCGAGCCAGACGGAATAGTAATACGGCGTCGCAATCTCATTGCCAGGGTTCCAGGCTGAGATGGGGGCACGGTTCTGGCCGGGCTGGCCGGTATAGGGCATCATGCTGAACAGCAATCCCTGCCGGTGCGAGTCGAGCGTCAGCGGAAAGGAGCGAATCTGGTCGTCCAGGTAGTCCCTGCGGTCGGGGTACATCCGGATCATCTGGTTGGGCAACTGGACAGCGGGACGGGTCGGCTGGAGGATATGCCCTACGCCGCCAATATTGGGGTTGACGTAACTGACTGCATCCCGGGAGGATGCGCAGCCGGCCATGACCACCGATAACAGGAGAATCGCTACCGTAATAATGCTAAATCTTGCCCATTTATTCATTGATCAAACCCTTTCGTGTATAAATGTTGACAAAAGCCGATTTTAATGCCCTGCTTTACGGAGTCAAGAGGATATCATTGTTTTATCAATATTTTATCAATGTTTTAACAAAGCTTGAGCATTCAGTTTAATATTCGGATATACTTTTGTTTAATATATATACTAAATACCCGCTCAATGTGTGAAGTATTTTATGAATTGCATCGTCATGACGCCGACAGCGTGAAGCTTCTTTTGCTTTTTTTTGAAGAAAACCACTGAAGGCTTCATCGAATAATTCATTTAGCGGACAAAGGATTTTATTGACGCTTTCTGGAGGGAACCGATTATAATAAATCCACAAACCTGGATTGTGAATCGCGTACAAAAATCAATCTATGCCATGCAGGGAATATATGGGCAAGACATCAAAACAGGCAAGGAGAACCATGCCATGAAAACAAGTAATCAAGTAGTCCATGCGGGTTTACTGGTGCTTTTGAGTTTATTGGCCGATACGGCAATGCCGGAAACACAGATGAACAATCCTGTTTTTAAACCAGAAGAGATTGAGCAGCTCCTGGCTCCGATTGCACTTTATCCGGATTCTGTACTTTCGCAAATCCTGATGGCCTCGACTTATCCTCTCGAAGTGGTTCAGGCCCAACGATGGATTGAGCAGAACAAGTCGCTGTCCGGAGAGGCGCTTGCCCTCGAGCTTGAAAAACAGACCTGGGATCCGAGCGTCAAATCACTGGTGAATTTCCCCCAGGTATTAACGATGATGAATGAAAAACTCGACTGGACTCAGAAACTTGGCGATGCCTTTCTTGCCCAGCAGAAGGATGTACTGGATGCGGCTCAACGGCTTCGCCAAAGAGCCATGGATGAAGGCAACCTGAAAACAAGCGAACAGCAGGTCGTCAAAGAGGAACAGGATGTGATCGTTATTGAGTATGCCGATCCGCAGGTTGTTTATGTCCCCACGTATGATCCGGTGGTGATTTACGGCTCATGGCCATATCCGGCATATCCGCCCTACTATTATTATCCGCCGGGATATGTTCAAGTGAATCCACTGATCAATTTTGGCGCCGGTGTTGCGGTGGGTATTGCTTGGGGATACGCATGGGGCCATTGTGACTGGCATGATGGTGATATTGATATTGATATCAATGAGAACATTGATATCAACCGAAATATCGACCGCGGCAAATATGTTGATCATTATCAAAAAACGGGGCGACTGGACCAGTCGGGCCGGGGCACCTGGCAGCACAATCCCAAAAATCGCAAAGGAGTGGCTTATCGCGACCAAACCACTGCACAAAAATTCAACCGGGCGTCCACAACGGACGCCGTGCAATCCCGGGAGGCATTTCGCGGCCGGGCCGAACAGGGACAGCAGGCTATCGCCCGGGGCGATGCCGACCAGTTCAAGGGGGCACTGAATACCGCTCAACGCGGCAATCTTCAGACCGCAAACAGGCCCGGCATAACAACTATCGGCCCCGGCAGCGGGACCGCCAATCGCAGCACTGCTTTGGAAGGGATTGAACGGGGGGCTGCACGAACCACACCATCCCCCGGCGTTGCCAACCGCAGCGCCACAACGCCATCTACCGGAGCTGTCAACCGCGGGGCCACCACTCCGGCCAGCGGGGTTATTAATCGCGGGGCCACCACTCCGGCCACAGGTCTGACCCGCACTCCTGCCACGGGCGGATCTCCTCGCGGGGGTGCGTTCGATGGGATGGACCGCGGCAGTTCGGTGAGGAACTACAGCAGCCGTGGGAATGCAAGTCTTCAAAGTATGTCCAGGTCAACCGGCGGCCGCAGCCCCGGCGCTCGCAGTGGAGGCGGCGGCAGAGTCGGAGGCGGGAGACGATAATCCTTTTGCCGAATCCTGGTTCACCAAACAACAGACTGACTGAGAAATAAAACAGAGGAGACGAAAATGATTCATAAAATAAATACCCTATACAATGGGATTATTATGATTTCTGCGGCGGCTTTGATGATATTTAGTCTTGCCGGCTGCACTGCTGCGACAGGGCAAAAAACCTTCCATTCCGGACAAGACGCCACAGATACGTTTATCAAGGCCCTAAGAGCCGATGATCCCGATGAACTGCTGTCCATCTTTGGCACCGATGCCAATGAACTGATTTTTTCGGGAGATTCTGTCATGGACACGCTGAGGCGGGATATGTTTCTGGAAGCCTATGACAGGCAGCATCGGCTGGATGCCAAAGAGGATCAGCTTATTCTTGTTGTCGGCCAGAATGACTGGCCCTTTCCCATCCCGTTAATCAAACAGGACCAGAAGTGGATTTTCGACACAGCAGCGGGCAAGGAAGAAATTTTACAGCGACGTATCGGCCGCAATGAATTAAATACTATCCAGGTTCTGCTGGCCATCGTGGATGCACAGCGTGAATATGCCATGAATGACCTGGATGGAGACGGATTGTGCGAATATGCCCAGCAGTTCCACAGCGAGGCCGGGAAAAAGAACGGCCTGTATTGGAAAACCGAGGAAGGCGAAAAACCAAGCCCCCTGGGTCTTCTCGTTGCCCTGGCAAAAGAGGCAGGCTATACCGAACAGGACAAGAACTCTGCCAACGAACCCCAGCCGTATTTTGGCTATTTCTACAGGATGCTGACTGCACAGGGGCAAAATGCCCCCGGGGGAGCGTTTGAGTATATCATCAAGGATAATATGATCGGCGGCTTTGCGGTCATCGCCTATCCGGCAGACTACGGCAACTCCGGCGTAATGACTTTTGTGGTCAATCACGATGGGATCGTGCACCAGAAGGACCTTGGCGAAAATACGGCACAAGAGGCTACGAAAATTGATTTATTTGACCCGAATGAGGCCTGGGAAAAAGTCCAGTAAAACTCATTGTGAGTCCGGGTACTGATGATTATCAATCGCACGCCGGGGCGGTGCAGGCCAGCCAGTTGGCGGCCACGATGGCCAAGCTCTGCAGATCAATAGAACTGTGATTGACATCCTTGAGATTGCTCCTAACCCATAGCCGGCTATATCGGTACAACTCGATAGACGAACAGGCGCAATACGCTTCAATTCAATCTGTTTGTTCCCTTTAAGGCTGAGGCCCCCAACGCAAAATAGTGTTCGGCGAAACTTTTTGCGAATCCGTCGGTACATCAAAAGAGCCTGCTGGAGTTACAAGTTTTTCGATGGTCAGTTCCCCCTCGATGGGAGCGATTGTCAGTTTGCCGGATTGATATTCAAAGGTACCCCAGGCCGAATCGGTCGAGAAGAAACATTTCATCGCGTCTTTGTGATCGCCGCGCGGCGTGAGATAGACGGTTTTTTCAACCGCATCATACCGAAAGCCGCTGATGGCCCCAACAAGCCCCCAGGAGGACATGGCGCGGGCGTAGTGGGAACCGCATTCATATTCGTTGAAAGGATTCCGGCGAACACCGTCATGTCTCTGGCGGGCGGCCCTGACGATATTCAGACCTTCGGTGTAAAAGCCTTCATAAATCAAATGTGACGCAACCTGGTATTCAATCCCGGTCCAGACTTCATCACTGTAAATAAACGGGCATTTTGGCCGGCCGCCATTAGGCCAGGAGCACAGCAGAAGTCCCGATTCATCATATAACGCATAGATACGCTGGGTATTGGCATAATCTCCCAGCGGGGAACGGAAGTTATATTTGTAAACGGCCTGAATTGCGGATTTAATTCTGGCTTCATCGTAAAGATATCCGAGGCCCGCAACGTGGGCACAAAGCTGGCCGAAAACCTGATCGCTGAGACACCCTTTGCCATGCTGATACTTTGGAGCATTGTCGGCAAGGCAATCGGTCGTCTGGTATAGATATTCTCCATTATAAAGCGTGTCCGTTTTGGCCTGGCCCGATTTGAAAAGACGCCGGTATTCGGCGGCACTGGCGGTATCGCCAAGATATTCGGCCATGCGGCTGCCTGCCTGCAATGCCCCCAGATACATCATCTGCGTCAACGGATTAGGCCCCTGAAAATTGATATCATAGGTATTGTGCTGGTCGCCCTCGATAAGGCCATCTTTATTGGTGTCCCATTGGGCCCAGGCAAATTCAAGGGCACGTTTGGCGCCAGGCCACATGTCTTCAAGATATTTTTTGCTGCCGCAGAGGCGCCAGTCCCGATAAAGCTGAATGATGCCTCCAAGCTGGCCGTCGGAGGCCGCCGTTCCGGAATGGGCTTCCGAGCCGAGCGGTAGCGGAATCCGGAACGAAATAGAGCCTTTACGGCCTTCTTCATCATTGCCGAAACCATACTTATATTCCGACATGCGCATCGTCCGGTGCAGCGACGGGAACAGATACGCGGGAGTCAGTGAATAATTCCAGACGTGCGTACAACTGCCGCCGCAGCAGCCTTCACGGGGCGAACAGCCTTCCCATCCCCACAGGGTACCGTCTTCCATACGCAGACAGGTCGGCGTGTGCAGCGTCGAGGCATTGGCCCCCGCCGCATCCAGAACCACATCCGGGAGTGTACTGGAATAAAATGCTTTTTCAAAAGCAACGGTTCGCTCGGTCAACATTTTCCTGTTTTTGAAGAAAAATTCGGCCGCACTGAACGCATCCGGCCACAGCGTCGAATAAAATGGTTTGCCCCAGTTGTTGGGCATGGTCGGATAACACCAACTGATCAGCAGCGGCAATTCGGCACTCTGACCGGGAGCGAGTTTCACGATAAGCCCCAGCGTACCTGCGACCGGCTCGCCGGGTTCACCGGACGTGCTGTTTGGGTCAAGCCGGCCGGTTGTGCTGAATTGATCCCAGAAATGGTTGGTCGTGTCGGAAAACAGCCACGCCCTGAGCCACTGGGGCATATAGGTCACTTCCGGCCAATCGGTGGTCACCGCAATGGTGC
>JBDKVE010000097.1:0-4596 GCA_039679345.1 Anaerohalosphaeraceae bacterium | reverse complement strand
AAATCATCTGGCTATAGATACCGCCATAGACTTCATGATTAACATCTTCAATGCAGGCTCCCGTTGTCAGCGGACTGATATTATGCGTGACTTTGTCGGCCAGTACGACAATCTTTCCTTTTCCTGGAACAACCGCAAACGCCGATATTCCCGCTGACAATAACGTCGTGAAAAAGACTGTACGAAACATGGTCATCCGTTTGTCTCCCGTAATCATTCAACTATCCTTCATACAATAATTCTTTGCTATTATTTTCTGCGGATTCTTATGTGTTACAAAGAAAAACAATTTTATTCACCTCGAATGCGGTCCGGCCAAGCCATTTCATAGGATTCCGCATAGGATTTTATGTCAACAATGCCATCCACAAACAGTATACTTCCTTTGCATTTCCATAAATATATTCCCTCACTGTTTCACACCACACATAAGCTATGGACTGACTAAAAATCAAAAAAGCCGACTTCCTTTCTGAGGAATCACCCATCGGGACCAAACTATACTCCCAACGCTCAGGTGGAACTGAATAAAGCGAATTCCTCAACATACTTTTCCATATTTATCAGGCAGATTAATATATGACACGTGTCAATATGTGTTTTAAAAAAAGAGACCCGAAAATCTGATTCACAATTAGTCAAAGAGCAATCATTGATTACAGTACCCTCCATCTTGTCTCGTGTCAAGTATTTTTCATAAAATAATGAACATCTCTTATCAGTATGGAAGTTGCAGAAATCGATCCCTAACAATTCGCATATTACCCAATCAGGACAAATAACGGCAAATGAAGGGAAAGGTTAATACAAAAACATTGAAACATAAGTATCGGATTAAAAATAACTTATAACCATACTGTTGGTCGGACAAGAAAAACCGGAGAGGGTGGGATTCGATTTGGCCTTTTTATGTAAACTCATAAAAAATCTGTATTTAACACTTAACTCGAGCAAAGACAAGGATTTAAACTCTCTCTGTTCTTTACTATACCAACACGGTTTTTTATTGCCTTGAACTGCGTTTTGAGAACAGTTTGAGGTCCAGTTTTTATGCGGTTGACTGTCCCGGTGTGTTTTGATTCAATCAGTCCCGGCCCCAATGCAATCAGCCGCAAAAACGCCCTGCTTTAGCCGTCAGATGGATTTTTGCATAGGGAAACAGCTATTGTGATGGTGGGTTCGTCCAGACCTCACATATCGTTGCTTCTCACTGACGATCAACAGCAAAACTCTCGGTCAGTGCAGTCGAATTGAGCCACTCTGCCGCCAGGATCGTAAAATCTTCCATATCCACAATACAATCCCCATTGCGGTCGTAATAATTGGCAACCCATGTGCCTGAGGCTTTTTTCGCCTCGCAGGCATCTTCAAATACGACAATCTTTATCTGATCCGAGAACGATCCATTACTGTCTGTCGCTGTCAACTTCAGGACATATGTTCCCGCTTCACTGATTGTGACCGCCGTGTGTGGATCCGCCGCGTCAGCAAAGACCACTTTCGATGTCAAACCGCCGCCCAGGGCAACCTCGAAGGCCTCCCATCTGACGGGAAGAGGACTGTATTCATCCTTCACGGAACCGGCCAGGACCAGCACATTGGGAGAGCTCGCCAGTGCCAGCGTTGTCAGTATGTTGTCACCTGCGCTGACAACCGGAGGAGTGAACCTGAATGTTGCCAGCACGGCTCGATGATCCGAAGGATAGCCTGCGTATTCGATATCGGTGTTTGGATTGCTGCCGATGGGACCAATATTTTGAACAGATATCGGTGTTACATCGTATCCGGCGAAATAGATAATATCAATGCGGTCGTGGACCTCGTTGCTGCCCGGCAGAGGCGTCCAGGTATAGGCATGATCACTGACTGCATCCGGCCGTACGGTCCGCAGCGAGTCGGTAAATCCAAAATCGATGATTCGTTTGGAGGCAGGCCACTCCACTTTAATATCATACGTTCTGCTCGTGGCGTTGACAGCCGCCTGAGTCCAATCGTGATACGACGGTTCATTGAAATCGCCGGTCACAAATACCTTATCCCCGGAGGTCAGAGCGCCGGTGGCAGCAATGTCATTCAGCAATGCAGTAACTTGTGAGCCGCGTGTTTTATTTGCCGACGCGATGACGGCTGCTTCATTTTTTGCCAGTTTGCCGTCACGCAAATCGTAAGGCTCATAGGGATAGGCCGTTAGATGCACATTAAACACCCATGCATAGGCACCGCTTGGCAATGCAATTCTGGCTCCCAGCCCGCCGGGACTCTTGGCCACAATCGGATACCTGCTCATGATCGGCTTTTCGCCGTTTGGATGCAAGGTCCACCCGAGTGAAGCGGCAATTTGTGTTGCATTGGACAGTTCTTGGAACCCAACAACATCGGCCCCGCTGGCATTTACAATATCAACAATCGTGTTGCGGCCGCTCTGAGTGTTTTCAACACTCCATACGTTAAGTGACATAATTTTTAACTGATCGGCCGCTTCAACACTCGAAAAGGGCAGACACAGGATTGTCATCAAAACACAAAGACCAAGACAGCCACAACCGTTTTTTTTATGACGCATGAAAACTCCCAACAGAAATCTCGTCTTTTCGGTATTGAACCCCCGAGGTTCAGAGATATGAAACAGCAGCGAAAAACATTCGTCCCGGACCCGCAGAGTCCGGGACGAATACTTGCTAATTCCAAAGTACGATTTAGGCTCTTCTTCTACGAATCGCCATGCCGCCCAAGCCCAACAAAGCCAATGTTGCCGGTTCAGGAACCACCACTTCGCTAAATGTCAGATTGTCCATCGCGAGATAGGAATCGTTGCCGGATGTCTGCTGAAGCGAAAGTGTCAGTGTTTCTGATCCATTGCCGACAAGATTGATACTGTGTGTCACCACCGAACCGTCGGAGGTAAAGAATATGCCGGAACCCAGCAAGCCACTCAAAGAACCTGTAACTGCCCAGTTGACATTTGTGTCCCCGCCGCCGGACCAGACGTTTAAGTCAAGCGAAGTAAGAACGCCGCCGTATCCGGCCTCGGGCGCAAACGCGATGGTATGCTCGATGGCGCTGTCAACCTGATAAACAGCCCCGCCGTCACCGCCGCCCGGCCAATTGTTATACTGCTCCCATTGGTTACGGGAATTAACTGCGCCTCCGGTGGGCGCCCATGTCAATGCAATGTGCTGCGTATCCTGCACATTCGAACCATGGTCTGCAGGAACAGCAACATTGGTATTACCACCCACGCCGGTCAGTACCGTTGCCTGTACCACTCCACACAAGGTCAACAAAACCACAATGCTTACAATACTCATTCTTCTCATCTTTCTTTACCTCCACAAATACATTTTTTTACACTTCTGTTTTGTTTAAGCGTGTCGTCTCTGACACGCACTACCAATCATTCAGATGCAACGTCAATTACTCAATCTCCTGACGAATCAAACCTGAATTCACTCACAGGAGCAAGTATATTCACATTCTCATGTTTACGGTATTGCATATCTCAGATATGTGACAGGAATCACTTCTATCGTCGTCTCGCCCGGCCGCTTCCAACCAACAGAAACATGATCACTAACGCTGCCTTCTTTATGCAGCACCTCAATATAATACAGGTTGCCTGCCGTTAACAAAATCGCGTCTGATGTCTGCTCCGGGTATTTATCCCATTGGTTTACGTTACAGGCCCCGGGTGCCTCGGCGATGTGGTTGCCAAGAGCCGGATCCGTATTAACGGGTGTGGTACCGGTACTCAGAAACAGGCGAGAACCATCGTCTGAAGCAATATAGAAGGTATAATCTCCGGTCACCGGAGGGACGAGGTAGCCGCGAATCCGCTGACCGTAATTTTCACCCGAAAACGTCCCCCTAAAACTGCCCGTAATGAAGTAAATACCATCTGGGGAATTCGGATATCTCGGGTCGGCAAGTAAATTATTCGGGCTCAGTCCGCCGATTCCAACCCAGTATTCCGCAACCAATCCTGCATCCTCAGGATCAGCAACCGAACCGGCATAAGTTAGACTCTCAACCAGTGCGGTCGAATCCAGCCACTCCGCCGCAAAGATCGCGAAGTCTTGTATATTCACAATACAATCCCCATTGCGGTCGTAATAATTGGCAACCCATGTACCTGTGGCTTTTTTCGCTTCGCAGGCATCTTCAAATACGACTATCTCCATCTGATCCGAAAACGAGCCATTACTGTCTGTAGCTGTCAACTTCAGGGTATATGTTCCCGCTTTACTGATAGTGACCGCAGTGTCCGGAGCCGTCTCGTCAGCAAAGACCACGTTCGTTGTCAAACCACCGCCCAGAGCAACCTCAAAGGCCTCCCATCTGACGGTAAGGGGACTGGTGCCATCATCACTCACCGCCCCCCCCAGTATCAGCGGATTCTCGGGGCTCGTCAATGCCAGCGTCGTAAGAATGTTGCCGCCGGCGTCAACAACCGGAAGGGCATCTTCCTTTTTGGTTGTAAAGGACCAGACAGATCCGACGATTGTGTTCGGGTCGGTACCCGGAACGAAGTCGAAGTCCACGTTCATATCCACGCGCCAGTAGTAGGTTTTTCCCCAGTCAAGCATGGGTACATAACTG
>JBDKVE010000096.1:0-23903 GCA_039679345.1 Anaerohalosphaeraceae bacterium | reverse complement strand
CAGGCAAAGCTTTGGTTCACGCTTGTATTGATGAGGCACGCAAGCTGGGGCTCAAAAAGGTATTTACGCTGACGCTGGTACCGGATTTTTTTGAAAAAGCAGGGTTTATCCGGGCGGAAAAAGATGCCTTCCCGATGAAAGTCTGGAGCGATTGTGCCCTGTGTCCCAAACAGGCCCAATGCGACGAAATCGCCCTGATGTTTGATTTGGTAGCAACTGGGGGGTAGCTTATCCAACCTGCCGGCGCTGGAAGAAAGCGATGGATAAGGCCAAAATTCCAGTGGTATAGCAGGCGGAATAGGATAATCCCTTGATAAGATAGGAAGCCGGAACAGCTCCCTTTTCATAGATGGCATCACTGATCCAAAATACCTGCATATTGGGGAGCAGGGCGGTATAAATTCTGGCCCAAAGATACTCTCCGGCGTATTGACTGGCCACCCAGTCGCTGATTAATCCAAGCATAAATACTGCAATACAAAAGACTAACGTCATCACCATATTGCATCGTGTGGAAAACAGGACCGCCAAAGCCACCAGAATTAAGGTCCCAAACAGCAGCAGCAGGCTTGCGTAGATGTCAAACAGGCTGAACTGTGCTTCCGAGGGGCCAACTTTCCATTCCTTATTTACAAAAGTCAGCAAAAAGAGGGCTATTGCAGACAAAATCGCTCCGGTAATAATAGCAGATGCTGAAAAACTCCAGTCGTAAGAGTAATTCACAATCGCGCTGATCAGCAGGCTTCCCAGGAGAATCACACAGGCGGCGATAATAACCGGCATATCCATTTCATCACTGGCCGTTGACATGACTCCATGACGCGCGGCCAGCAGATAGGCTGCTGTGCCGATAAAATGGGCAAGACACACAGCCGAGGAAATCCCCAGGAACTTCCCAATCACGAAAACCGGCCGGGCCACGGGTTTGGAAAGCACGGTGGTAATGGTCTTGGATTCGATTTCTTCGGTAATTGCCCCGGTGGCACTAAAAATAGCAATGAACAAACCGGCCAAAAACAGCGTAGATAAGCCCAATTCCCGGAGCAGCTTAACGTCCTCGTCGAGGGTGTACATGCTGACTGAGGGAGCGAGGATGAATAGCAGAATGGCAATGACGATGATAACCGCATAGATTGGTTGTCGCAGGGTTTCAACGAATGTGTTTTTGGCAATACTATAGAGTGCTGTAAACATAATTTTCAGAAAAAAATACTTAACCTATCGTCAGAATCCTGTTATAGTCTCCCGAATCGTCGGGTCAGGATTGCTTTTATCTAAGGAAATTATTATAGTTTTACACTTTTAGCAATAGAAAGTTCTTCGATTTTCCAGAAAAGACAGGAACAGAACGTATGAATATCTCATCGAAGAAGGCCCAGAATACCGCTTTGCTGGGTCTGTGTTTGTCGGTTGTTTTTTTCTTGGTGACATTTTGGCTTGGGGCTTACTGGTCTTCCCGGGTGCTGTCGTTCTTGAGCTGGCAGATTCTGTCGGGGGCTCTGGTGTGGCTGGTTCTGGTCATTCAGTTTTATCAGCGGTCACTGGCCGAGCAGGAAAAGCTGGATATGTCACGGATGTCCAAGGCGCTGCAGCAGGATACCATTTTTTCCGGGGGGGCGGACCGGACAGCCCTGTTTGAGCAGGCTCAAAAGCGACTGGTTTTCTTTGAAAAATGGGTGCTTCCTATTGCCGGAACGCTGATTGCGTGTATGGAAATCGCGGTGGGGCTTCTGCTGTATCGCAAGGCGACGGATATTGTTGCATCTCCCAAACTGGCCAATCCATTTCTGGCGGCGATTCTGGTTGTGCTGGTGGCGTTTGTGAGCTTCTTAGTGAGCCGCTATGCCACCGGAATGAGCAGTGAATCGATTTGGAGGCCGTTGCGGGCAGGTGGCAGCTATCTATTGCTGACAGCGGTACTGGGGGCATTGACCACCGCAGCGATGATTGCCGCACAATATAAATACACCGTCGGTCTGGCCATTCTGGAATATGCGATTCCGTGGGTGATGATTGTGCTGGGGGCGGAGATTCTGCTCAATACGATTCTGGATATTTATCGGCCGCGTGTGGCGGGGCAGTATGCCCAGGCGGCGTTTGACAGCCGGCTTCTGGGACTGGTCAATGAGCCGGGTGGACTGTTTCATTCGGTGGCCAATGCAATTGATTATCAGTTTGGATTCCAGGTTTCGCAGACATGGTTTTATAAGCTGCTGGAACGGGCGATTCTGCCGCTGATTCTGTTTGCGGTGCTGATGATGTACCTGATGACCAGTCTGGTAATTATCGGACCGGGACAGATGGGAGTGATTGAGCATTTTGGCTCGCCGGATCCTGCATTAGGAGGTCGACAGGTCGGGCCGGGATTGACGCTGAAGTGGCCGTGGCCATTTGATAAAGTGTATATGTATCCCACGGATTTGATTCAAAGAATCAATGTGGGTTTTGTTGAGGAAGAAGGTGGAGCAAAAGACCTCCTGTGGGGCAAAGAGCATTTTAAGGAGGAATACGATCTGCTGGTTGCATCCCCCGAAGTGATTAGCAGCCAGGAGTCGGAAGGAGTACCCCCGGTTAGTCTTGTCCGCGCCAACGTTCCGATTCTGTATCGCATTAAGAATGTATCGGATTACTTATACAATCATACCGATTCAGCCAAAACACTTGAGGTTATCAGCTATCGTGAACTGAGCCGTTTTGGCGCCAGTGCGGTAATTGAAACAGAAGGGGCCTCAATCGAATTGAGCCTGCTGGGCAAGGGGCGGCTGGAAGCCTCGCGTGTGCTGCAGGAGCGAATTCAGAAGGCCGCAGATGAGGCTAAGCTGGGAGTCGAAATCGTGCTATGCGGCCTGCAGGGGATTCATCCACCGCCGAAGCTGGCCGAAGATTATCAGAGTGTCGTTGCAGCGATTCAGACCCGACAGGCGTCAGTTTTGAATGCGATGGCAAGTCGCATCAAGATGCTTACGGAATTAGCTGGTTCCGTGGATGAGGTCAATGCCTTGTACGCACTGGTAGGGAAATACTCCCAGACGAAAGACACGCTTCAACCTGAACAAAATGAGCAGATGCGCAAGCAGTTAACCGCTTCGCTGGAACAGGCTCGCGGGCAGCTCTTCAAAGCTATTCGACAAGCCGAAGCAGATGCCTTTGAAAAGGCGACTCTGGCCGAGGCAACCGGCCAGCGGTTTGTCGGTCAGCTTAAGGCGTATCAGGCCAATCCGGAACTGTACAAACGCATTGAGCGGCTCAAGATGCTTGAAGAGACGCTGGATAACATTCGCAAGTATGTCGTTGTGGCGGATACCAAGGACACGCAAGTCTATATCATAGATCTGCAGGAAAAGCTGACGCCAAGCTTGTATGACATGGAAGTTCCGGTGATTCAGGACACGAAGTAAATAAGAGTGATTTAAATAGTGAATAACACTAAATCAATAGCAGGATAGAGATATGAAGAATATTTGGGGTGTCATCAGCATTATTGTGGTTGTGGCGGCGCTGGCTCTGGCGATGTGCAGCTTTCAGGTGCGTCAGACGGAAACGGCTTTGGTGACGCGATTCGGTGATCCGGTTCGCACAATCACCGAGCCGGGATTTCAATTCCGCTGGCCGATAGGGATTGAAAATGTGCATAAATTTGATTCCCGTCTGCAATTACTGGATGTGACGCTGGAAGAAACAACCACTGCCGGTGGTGAACCGATCATTGTCAACAGCTTTATTGTTTGGCGGATTGCCGAGCCGCAGAAATATCTTGTATCTGTACGGGATACCAAAGGGGCTCAGTCCCAGCTTGAGAGTCTGCTGCGAAATGCTCAGAATTCTGTCATTGGGCGTCATTATTTCAGTGATTTTGTGAATACAGACCCGGGCAAGGTTCGTTTTGAGGCGATTGAAGGCGAGATATTGCAGGAGATTGCCCCGCGTGCAAATGGCAGCTATGGTATCGAGGTTGCGTCTGTAGGGATTAAGCGGTTGAAAATCAGTGAAAAGACCACGGAAAAAGTATTTGAACGCATGAAGGCCGACCGCAAACGCAAGACAGATAATATTCTGGCGGCGGGTACTTCGGAAGCGGAAAAAATTCTCAGCGACGCCCAGGCGAAACAGAAAGAGCTGCTGGCCGTGGCAGAAGCTCAGGCCAAAGCGATTCGTGGTGCCGGCGATGCCGAAGCAGCAGCCTATTATAAGATGCTGGAAGCAGACCCGGAACTGGCGATGTTCCTGCGTGACCTGGAAGCCCTGCGTACAATTTTGAAAGAACGGTCCACGATTGTTCTGGGAACCGATACCGAGCCGATGCAGTTGCTCAAGGGGATCCCGGATATGAAGAAAACGGAATCGAAGTAATTAACCGGTTAAAATGAATTCAGACCACAATATCTTATTGTGAAGGAATACGAATGTCGCATAGTCATGACCATCACCATCATTCAGGCTGTGGGTGTAAACCGCAGGGATCGGCGTTTGAACCGCAGGATGCCGCGGGTAAATCACTGACCAGTGCGTTAAAGACCAGTTTTGCTATCCTGAAGGTTATCATGATCGTCCTGGTGGTTTTGTTTCTGGCCAGCGGGATTTTTAAGGTCCGCGAGGATGAACAGGCCCTTGTGTTGCTGTTCGGCAAGGTTCAGGGGCTTGGGGATGCCCGGGTCCTCAAGCCGGGACTTCATTTTACCCTGCCCGAACCCATCAGTGAAATTATTCGCATCCCGGTAACCAAGGTGCAGACGCTGAATGTGGATTCATTCTGGTATTTTGAAACAGCCCAGGAAAAACTAGGGCAGAAAAATCCATTTCCTCCGGACTTCCTGGACCCTGTCATGGATGGGTACTGCCTGACACGCAATGACAGCATTCTCGGACTGGAAGGAGATGATTACAACATCGTACACTCCCGCTGGGCAATTACGTATTTGATAGATCGGCCGGAACTGTTTTTTGAAAATATGTATTATCGCCAGCCCCGACCCGGGGAGGATTTTCTGGATGCGGCTTCCGAGTCCATTAATCCCATGCTGGAAAGCTATGCATCAGCAGCCATTGTCGGAACGATGATCAAATACAGCATTGATGATGCGGTGACCAGCAAGCGGGATATTTCGGATAGCGTCCGAACCGTTTTGCAGCAGAAACTGGATGCATTAAGCAGTGGCCTGAAAATCAAGGAAGTCATTGCCGAACGCATTGTCTGGCCGCGTCAGGTGGATGATGCATTTCAGGCATCCATTCAGGCCGGCCAGCAGAGCAAGACTGCGGTAACGGACGCCTATGCCTATAAGGAAAAACTGCTGACCGATACGGCCGGGCCGGAAGCGGAGGTCCTGCTGGAAAAAATTAAACAGCCTAATCTGACACAAGCTCAAAAAGAAGAACTGGTAGCCCGGATGAAAGGGCAGGTGCAGGGGCTGATTTCCGAGTCCCGTGGATATAAAACAACGACTGTGGCCGAGGCTCGTGCCAATGCGGAATACCTGCAAAAACTGCTGCCGGAGTATAACAAGCGGCCGGAGCTGGTGCTGCAGCGTCTTTATCAGGATGCGATGGAGCAGATTATGGCCAAAGCGGACGAGAAGATGTTAATTCAGCCCGGCGGCGAAGGCGCCAAGGAACTGCGAATCCAGATTAATCGTGATGTCAAGAGCAAGAAAAAAACGGAAGAAACCAACAAATAATACAAGCTGTAGAGTTGTTTCCTGTCGTTTTGCGGACGGGGATTAACAGACTTAATCAGAGAGACAGAGTGTTATGGTTCATACGCATATTGGTGTAAAAGAGACGGAACTGGAAGGCGGACATACACACGGTAAGCAACTCCGGGTCGGCTTTGCCCTGTTCGGGACATTGGCTGGAGGTGTGCTGCTGCTGAATGCTCAACTGGCCAACTGGATGCCGACCATGTTTGGGCTGGATGGCAATGTCAGCCAAATTGTGGCTATGGTGGGAGCGCTGCTGCTGGGGCTGCCGATTATCCTGCACGCCGTCCAGGGCGTGATGCATGGCCACATGCACATGGATGAACTGGTCGCGCTGGCCGTCATTGCGGCGTTTGCCACGGGTGATTATGTGACGGCCGGGGTGGTGGGATTCATCATGCTGCTGGCCGAATTAATGGAAACCAGAACGGCACTGGGGGCGCGGGCGTCCATCGAATCGCTGATTCGCCTGACGCCGACAACGGCGACACTGATTGCCGACAACGGCATGGAAAGTGAAGTGAATGTTGCGACGCTCAAGACAGGCGATGTGGTTCGAGTGCGGCCGGGCGACAATATCCCGGCCGACGGCCAGATTCGGGAGGGTCTCAGCTCAATTAACGAAGCGACGATTACCGGCGAATCACTGCCGGTGGATAAAGTGGCGGGAATGCAGGTGTTTGCGGGTACGTCCAATATTACAGGTGTGCTGGATATTGTGGTGACCAAGGCCGGCCAGGATACAACACTGGGTAAAGTGCAGCAGTTGATTATGTCGGCCGAAAAAACACAGCTCCCAATTATGCGGATGATCGATCAGTATGTCATGTGGTATATCCCGACGATTCTGATGATCAGCGCGATTATTTATTTCTTTACCAAGGACCTGAATCGCTCGATTTCAGCGCTGGTAATTTCCTGCCCGTGTCCGCTGATTCTGGCGACACCGACGGCCATGGTGGCGGCATTATCGGCAGCGGCACGTCTGGGTATCCTGGTCAAGAATGTATCGCTGCTGGAAATCGCAGGTAAAATCACAGCGGTGGTTTTTGACAAGACCGGAACGCTGACGACCGGGCAGCTTTATGTAACCAAGCTGGAACCGGCCAATGGTGTCGAGCCTGCTGAATTGCTGGCACTGACGGCCTCGGCTGAACAGATGAGTAAGCACCCCGCCGCAAGAGCGGTTATCAATCTGGCCAAAGAGGCCAACGTGTCGTTTGAGCGCGCGGCCCAGTTCAAGGAAACACCGGGTAAAGGCGTAACGGCGACAATCGGCGGTGTTCGGGTCATGGTCGGGCGTGAAAGTTTCCTGAAAGAAAACCAGGTCGATGTCAGCGGCGTGCCGGATCCATCCATGCACGAGGAGCAGGGATTCAGCACACTGTATGTGTCCAAGAATAATCGCTGCATCGGCTGGATTGGCCTGCAGGATAAAGCCCGTCCGGAAGCACAGGTGGCGGTCAAGGAACTGTTTGATAACGATATCCGGCGTGTCACGATGCTGACCGGTGACCGCAATGAGGTGGCCAACCGCGTCTCAGCGGAGCTGGGCTGCACGGATTACAAGGCACAGTGTCTGCCCCAGGATAAGCTGGCGGTGGTGGAACGCATTAAAGCGGATGGACATATCGTGGCGGTGGTGGGTGATGGTATCAATGACGCCCCGGCGCTGGCGGCGGGTGATCTGGGTATCGCGATGGGAGCAGCCGGCAGCGATGTGGCGATTAATTCGGCATCCATTGCCCTGATGAGCAATGACCTGCGGCGGCTTCCGTTCCTGGTACAGCTTTCACGGAAAACCCGAGGCGTAATCAACCAGAACCTGTTTTTCGGCGTTCTGTTTATCGTGCTGGGTATTGCCGCGTCGGCGGTGGGGTGGCTGCCTCCGATTGTGGCGGCATTTCTCCATTTCGGCGGGTCGGTTCTGGTGGTATTTAACAGCGCTCGGCTGGTGCGGTTTGGTGAACATCTGGATCCGCATATTCAGCCCGGCCATAATCCTTCTCATTAATTATTATAGCGAGGTTCGCTGTGGCAGAGAGCCAATTTGCAATCGAGACAATTTCGTTGACCAAGATTTTCCCGGACTGGTGGGGCAGGCCGCGCGTAGTTGCGGTGGATAACTTAAACCTGAAAATCCGTCCCAATGAAACTTACGGTTTTCTGGGACCTAATGGTTCCGGCAAGACGACGACCATCAAGATGCTGCTGAACCTGCTGCATCCAACCAAAGGGGCGGCGATTGTGCTGGGCGGCAGTTCGGATCAGGCGGCGGTATCGAGCCGGATTGGGTATCTGCCGGAAGAATCATATTTATATCGGTATCTGACGGCGTATGAGACGCTGGATTTTTACGGACGGCTGTTTGGGCTGCCCAATTCCATTCGCAAGGCCCGTATTGAAACCCTGCTGGAGATGGTGGGGCTGGCCGGGGCGGGCAACCGTCAGGTGGGAACCTTCTCCAAAGGGATGGCCCGGCGTATCGGCCTGGCACAAGCCCTGATTAACGGCCCGGATTTGCTGATTCTGGATGAGCCGACTTCGGGGATGGACCCGATGGGTACCCGCCAGATGAAGGATTTGCTGGTGGAACTGGGCAAACGCGGTAAAACGATTCTGCTGTGCAGTCATCTGCTGGCCGATGTGGAGGATATCTGTGACCGGATTGGGATTATGTACGGCGGCCGGATGCAGGTGGAAGGTTCAGTCAAGGAACTGCTTGAGCAGACGGGCAAGACCTATATACAGACCTCGCGGATAACTGATACGGCGCTGCATAAAGTCCGTTCCGTACTCGAACAGGAACGATGCGAATGCGAAATTGTTCACCCGATGGACAAGCTGGAGGCCTTTTTTGTCCGTACGGTCAATAAGGCCCAGCAGGAGATGCAGACCACCAGCGGGGCGGGGGTGGGGTCAGGTATCAGCGGCTTCCTGGCGGAAAAGGAAATTGTTCGCCAGCCGGGGATTCTGGATAAGCTGGTGACTTCCAAAGCGGCGGAACATGCCAAAGCCGCCGAAAGCGAAACCGTGTCGGTGGAGCAGCCAAAGGCCGAGCCGGCACAGAATCGTGAATTGCTCAGTCAGTTGATGGAGGCCAAACCCGTAGTCGCAAGTCAACCTGAAACGTCCAGACCGACGGAGCCGGTAAAACCTGTTGAGGCAGTCAAAAAAGACCTGCTAAACCAGTTAATGGACCGGAACAAACCGAATGATGGTTCTACAACTCCGACGGGAAATCCCAACTGACGGGAATAGGTGACTATGGATAAAATCTGGGCTATCGCACGAAATACCATGGCACAAGCCCTGCGAATGAAAATCGCGGGGGTCGTCATTGTGCTGCTGCTGATTCTGCTGCCGATGATGAGCATGATTATGATTGGTGATGGGACGCTGCTGGGCAAACTGCAGACGTTTTCCAGTTATGGATTGAGTCTGGTGGGAATTTTGCTGTGTATCCTGACCATTGCCATTTCGACATTTACCCTCAGTGATGAGATGAAGCGCCGTCAGATTTTTCTGGTGGTAACCAAGCCGATTCGCCGCTGGCAGATATTAATTGGGAAATTTCTGGGGATTGCGATTCTGGATGTGGTTTTGCTGGGGTTGTTCAGCGGACTTATCTTTGGGCTTACAATCTATATGCCTCGATTTGTCCCGGCCGATCCCGGGGATATACTGAAAGCCGAAGATGAGTTTTTTACAGCCAGAACGGGATTGAAAACTTCCCTGGATGAACAGGCTCTTCAGGAGCGGGTTAAGCAGCGTTATGAAAAGCTGAAAGAAGATCGCCGTCTCCCTGAAACGATGACACAAGTCGAAGTTCTGACTGAACTGATGCGCGAAGAGCGAATGAGTGAACAGAGTGTCGAAGTCGGCAGGGCGAGAAAATGGTCTTTTAAAAATATTCATCCGTCCAGCGATCCGAACACGATGATATTTGTACGGTATAAACTGGACACCTCAAACGCAGTGTCGGATATTACGGTATATGGCTTATGGGCCGTTGGGGATTTGGAGGCCTACGAACAGGGAGCTGGAACCCTGATAACACCCATTTATAATGTTCAGAAAGATTCAGCGACGCGTACCGTTCAGGAGTTTGCTGTGCCTGCAGATGCAGTAACCAAAGAGGGCACACTTGAAGTTGGTTTTATGAATAATCCCAATCTTAATGCGACGACAGTGATTGTTCAGGATTTAGAGGTTTTATATAAAGTCGGGACATTTACCGGAAATTTCTGGCGTGCGACATTGCTATTGCTGATACGGCTGCTGTTTTTGGCGGCGCTGGGAATTACGCTGACTACCTGGCTTTCGTTTCCAGTGGCGGTTCTGGCGTGTCTTGCGATTTTTTCCGCTGGAATTGTCAATGGTTTTATTATTGAGTCGATTGATGGGCTTGGGGTTGGGATTGGTATGATTTATCTCTATACGATAAAGCCGTTCCTGTTGCTGCTGCCGCAGTTCGACGGGGTCTATAATCCGACGGGCTATATTATTTCCGGCCGGATGATTCAATGGTTATTTTTACTCAAGACAGCGGCTGTTACCATTGGTATCAAAGGGCTGATTTTGCTGGGATTTGGTATCTTTGTATTTCGCCGCCGGGAAGTGGCCAAGAGTGTGGTTTGAGGATATGATGACATGCGCTGGAAAGACTATGGAATAATCCTGTTGTGCCTGGTGGTTTGCGGAGCGATGTTGTATCTGGCTTCATCGCAGCAGGATTCCATCCGTTCAAGCCGAAAAGAGATGGGGCTGATGCTGACAACCAATCTGGGCGATGCTCCCCCGTCGCTGGCGTTTGCTACGGTGGCAATGGGTGCATTTCGCGGTCTGATTGTCGATGTGCTCTGGATGCGGGCGGATAAACTGAAACAGGATGGCAAGTTTTTTGATGCTAAACAGCTTGCCGAATGGATATCGATGCTGCAGCCGCGATTTGCAGCAGTCTGGGATTTTCACGCGTGGAATATGGCTTATAATATTTCCGTGGCAATTCCCAATACGCAGTGTCAGGAGCGATGGCGATGGGTGCGCAATGGCTATGAATTGCTTCGGGACAAGGGCATCGCATATAATCCGCACAGTATTATGCTGTATCGGCAGCTTTCATGGATATTTCTCCATAAAATCGGGGATATTGCCGACGATTGCAATACGTATTATAAGCTGGAACTGGCCTTATCCATGCGACCACTGCTGGGCGATAAGACCAATGAATATTTTGATAAATTAGTTAAATCCCCTGAAACCCTGACGGAAATTCTTAAGGATGAACAAGTCAGGGCGTTTGTGGATGCCCTCAGGCAGGCGGATAAGAATTTTCTTGCAGATGAACAATTAATTGAAACCTATCTGTCGCTCCGCCAGAATCCCGAACGGTTTTCCAAAGAGACCTTTGCGGTTATTGATCAGTATCGGCAGGATCCCGGGCTGGACAAGTTTGATGTTTTTGCAAAGGCTTACCAGTTACGCCGTGTCTGGAAGATGGATCCTGCCTATATGCAGCAGTTGAATCAGATGTACGGTCCGATACATCTGGACGATCCCAATCAGCGTGAACCGCTGAATTGGGAGCATCCAGCGGTTCACGCGATTTACTGGTCGGCCAAAGGGCTGGATGTGGCGGGACGTGATGAACAGTACCGGGTGGATGAGAAAAACACAGACCGGGTCATCTTCCACAGTCTTCAGATGTTATACCGTTCCGGCAATATCATTCTTTTTACCAGTAAAGACGGCAATACGAATATTTTCCTGCGTCCGGATATGCGAATGTTTGCCAGTTGTGATCAGACCTGGCGCAAAGTGATCGAAAAATATGAGACGCTGGAAAAAGGAAATCCCAAGGCTGTACGGGGCGGCCACAAAAATTTTCTTGAAAATGCCGTGATGACATTCTACCAGGCCGGGCATGTCAAGCAAGCCCTTGAAGTCTACCGCAACATGATTACTCAGTATAAGTTTAGTGATGAAGGGCTTGAAGAACAGGATTTCAAGCTGCCGATGGTGGAATTTCTGCAGAAACGAATGAAAGATGAATTTCAGGGGCTGAGTATTCGTGATGCCGTAGAATCCATTACCGGGATGCTGCGGGAAAGCTATTTCCGCTATGCCGTGCATAATGATGATGAGGCGGCGGGCCTTGAAAAGATGGCGATGGAGACACACACCTTCTATCAGAAGGAACATGCTGACGAGGCTTATCGCATGGGGCTTCCGAGTTTTGAGGTGCTTCGATATACATCCTTCATGGATTTTTTAAACGACCCAATGTATCCGGAAGAGTTGCGTCTGAATATGCTCGGGCGTCTGCAAGTTGAGCGGCCGGACCTGTATGAAAAACTGCAGAAACAGGAACAGGCCTTCTTCGAGCAGTTGCGAAAAGAGCAGGAAAAGCAGCAAACGCCACAACAGCCATAAAACAATGCCTGATGTATTTCAGGAAAAGATTCCCTTTTATGGCAATTGGGTATATAATCCCACTTCGTTAGCGGGTGTTTATGTATTGATTAATCCAATTGTAAAACACGGAGGTTTATTTTGTCTGTAGCGGTACCACTGGAAAAACTGACGGCCTCACAGAAAAAGGCCGTATTACATAAAGACGGCCCATTGCTGGTTTTGGCAGGGCCTGGCAGCGGTAAGACTCGGGTCATTACCTGCCGGATTGCCGCGCTGATTGAATCGGGTGTAAGGCCTTATCATATCTGCGCCATTACATTTACCAATAAAGCCGCCGAAGAAATGCGCAACCGCGTGGATGCCGCCGGCAGCCGTGGAGCCTGTGTCAGTACATTTCATTCGCTGTGTGTCCGACTGCTGAGGCAATATGCCGAGCAGGCGGGAATCAAGCCCAGTTTTACGATTTATGATTCCGGGGATCAGCTTCGCTGCATGAAGGAAGCGGTCGCCGCCTGCCAGGTGGACAGCGGCAATTTCTCGCCTTCACGGATGCTGGAGTTTGTGTCGCGGCTGAAAAATAATCTTGAGGATGCCGAATCCTTTAAGGCGGCAGCTTTCGACCATTTCGGGAAAACCGCCGCTAAAGTGTATGCCTCGTATCAGCAGATTTTGGCCAAAAACAACGCTCTGGATTTTGATGATTTGCTGGTCAAAACGGCTCTGCTGCTCAGACACAATGCCCAGGTACGCACCGAGCTGAGCAATCGTTTTCAGTACCTGCTGATTGATGAATATCAGGATACTAACCACGCCCAATATCAGATTGCTCGATTGCTGGCTCAGGCTCACGGCAATATCTGTGTGACCGGCGATCCGGATCAATCCATTTATCGCTGGCGGGGGGCGGATATCGGCAACATCCTGGCGTTTGAAAAAGACTGGCCCAGGGCTGTGGTGGTTAAGCTGGAAGAAAACTTCCGTTCCTGCGGCAAAATTCTGGCCTGCGCCGATAAGCTGATTGCCTCCAATACTCGTCGCAAGGCCAAGCAGTTGATTGCCACCCGGTCGGAAGGTTCAGATGTGGAGTTTCTTGTAGCCGAAGATGAAAATGCCGAGGCGCGTCTCCTGACTGACTGTATACAGAAGCAAATCACAGCAGGTGTCGATCCTGGCCAGATTGCCGTTTTTTATCGGGTCAATTCCATGAGCCGACCCATTGAAGAAGCATTCATTCGGGCACGCATCCCGTATCAGGTTGTTCGCGGGGTGGAGTTCTATGCCCGCAAAGAAATTCAGGATTTCCTGAGCTATTTGAAGCTGATTGCCAATCCCGTTGACGATTTGGCTTTTATACGAGCTGTCAGTACCCATAGCCGGGGTATCGGCAAAACCTCCGTCGATAAGCTGATTCAGTATGCTAAAGAATCCGGCATGAGCCTGCTTGCTGCGGCTGGTCATGCCGACCATTTGACTTCGGTGTCATCTTCGACGCGAATCCGCATCCGTGAATTTGCCCAGATGATTCAAAAATTCCAGCAGGACAGCACCGGCGAGGTCGCGCCGCAGATGGACTGTGTCTTTGCTGAAAGCGGATACGCCGACGCCCTTAAAGGCGAAGCCAATACCGATGCGATTGAAAATATCAATGAATTGATCAACGCAGCCGCTGAATACGACCGCGAAGCGGAAAATCCATCACTGCTGGATTATCTGCAATCCATTGCCCTGTACAGTGATACCGACGCCTATGATGCCGGGACTTCTCGAGCCTCCCTGATGACGATGCATGCAGCCAAGGGGCTTGAATTTGATCATGTGTATATCGCAGGACTGGAAGAGGGGCTTTTGCCGCATGAGCGGAGTGCCCATAGTCCGGATGATCTGGAGGAAGAACGGCGACTATTTTTTGTTGGTATCACCCGGGCGCGTGATAGCCTGACCGTGACTTACGCCCGGCACCGGGTCTTGCGGGGACAGTTTATTCGCTCAACGCCGTCTCAATTTCTGTATGAAGTGGGATTTGGCGGCGAAAAGGCGTCATTTGCCGAAGACTCTTATGGTATGCAGGATGAAGAGCCGGTGATTAAGGCATCCTCTTCCGAGCCTAAAGCAGGGATGTTCAAGGTCGGAGAGATCGTCATCCATAACACATTTGGGCCGGGGCGGGTCAAGGAATTTCTCGATCTGGGGCCGGATAGTATCGTTGTTGTCCAATTCCAGTCTGGAAAAACCAAATCGTTAATGGTAAAATACGCCAACCTGACACGAGCAGGGAAATAAATCAGGAATATTCAGGTCTTGAACAAGGAGATCAATTGTGACGAGTGCACGAATTCATTTTTACTATAAAAATGTAACCGCTGAAGTAATTGGAACCGAACACGGATTGACCGCCCAGCAGTTTCAGGACCTGGCCCGGAAAACCACCCCGGTGATTGAGCAGCTTAATCAGCAGCGTAAGGCCGGCAAGGTCCGTTATCGGGATTTGCCCTATAATGAGCAGTATCCAAAACAGGTCCGGGATATTGCCGCCCAGGTGATTAATGAATGCGAAAACTTTGTCGTTCTGGGTATCGGCGGTTCGGCTCTCGGCAATATCGCCCTGCAGACAGCCCTGAATCCATACTTGTATAATCTGGACGCCGCCCAACGGAAAGGTCCGCGTCTGTTTGTCTTTGACAATGTCGATCCGATGCAGTTAGCCAGCTTTCTGGATTGGATTGGCGATAAACTGGATAAAACGATTTTCAATGTTATCAGCAAATCCGGCCGTACGGCGGAAACGGCGGCCCAGTTTTTGATTATCCGTGAAATGCTGCTCAAAAAGCTCGGCCCGGCCGGCTGCAAAAAGCAGATTATTGCCACCACCGACCCCAAAGAAGGTACACTTCGCAAGATCGTCAATGAGGCGGGATTCCGGACGCTGGAAGTGCCGGATGGTGTCGGCGGACGATGGAGTGTACTCAGTCCCGTCGGGTTGCTGAGTGCCGCGGTATGCGGTATTGATATCGAAAGTCTGCTGGCGGGGGCCCGGGATATGGATCAGCGGGTCAGCCGGACGGATTTCTTCGCCAATCCGGCGGCGCTGAATGCTGCGATTAACTGGCATTATTATAATGCCGGTAAACGCATTTCAGTGATGTTCCCGTATGCCTGGCGACTGAAAGATTTGTCCGACTGGTATCGTCAGCTTTGGGCGGAAAGCCTTGGCAAGACCAAAAATCTCAAAGGGATGGATGTCTATGTTGGTCCCACGCCGGTGAATGCTCTCGGTACGACTGACCAGCACAGTCAGGTACAGTTGTACCGCGAAGGACCCAATGACAAAATATTCACCTTCCTGCAGGTCAAGCAGTTTGACCGTGATATTGTTATCGGCCCGTCCCCCGAAAGCACGCCGGAATTGAACTATCTGGCCGGTAAACAGATGTCGCGGCTGCTGAACAGCGAAAAGCTGGGTACGGAATATGCCTTACTGCACGACAAACGGCCTTGTATGACGGTTCTATTCGACCAGGTCAATGCATTTACGATTGGCCAGTTTATTTATCTGTTCGAAGCGACAACTTCACTGGCAGGTCTCCTATTTGATATCAATGCCTATGATCAGCCTGCGGTGGAACTGGGTAAAGAAGCAACATTTGCCCTGATGGATCAGCCGGGATATGAAGAACTGGCTGAAAAGATTAAACCTGTACAGCAGATTGACGGCGGCTATCTCGTTTAATAGAAAATCCAGAGAACACTGGCGGAAATTGCGAAGGAGACGACATGGATTATGCAGTCATTATGGCGGGGGGTTCCGGCAAGCGGCTTTGGCCGCTCAGTCGTGAACACCGTCCAAAGCAGATGTTGCGGCTGCTTAGCGGCCAGACTCTCTTGCGGCGATGTTTTGATCGACTTTGCGGATTATTTGACCCTCGGAATATCCTGGTAGTAACCAATGTCGGTTATGTGGATATGGTTCGTGAAAATCTGATGGAATTGCCCGCCGAGAATGTGATTGCCGAGCCTCTGGTTCGGGACACCGCTGGAGCGATTGGACTTGCTGCGACGGTCCTTCATAAATATGATCCTCATTCTGCAATGGCGGTGGTTACTGCCGATCAGGTGATTGAGCCGGATGAACCTTTTCAAAAGGCCATGCAGATTGCCCTGGATTTTGTTGAGGAGCACCCCGGTGCATTGCTGACATTCGGGATTAAACCTACCTTTGCCAGTACGCAGTATGGATACATCAGGCTGGGACAGGGAGTGCCCTGTGGCGAATCCGCAGCAGCGGTCCGGCGGGTTGAGGCGTTCAAGGAAAAACCCGATGCCCAAGCTGCCAAAAGCTATTTTGACAGCGGCCAGTTCTGCTGGAATTCGGGCATGTTTGTCTGGAAAACAAAAACCATTCTTGATTATCTCCATCAGTTTTTGCCTGCCAGTATTGAGCCATTGCATAAGATACAGCTTGCCTGGGGCAGATCGGATCAGGAAGATACACTCAACGAATGGTTCCCCAAACTGCCGAAAATCAGCATTGATTATGCAGTGATGGAAAAAGCTGTCGACGTCTATGGGATTGTACTGGATTGCTGCTGGCAGGATTTGGGATCGTTTACAGCCCTGGCGGATATTATCGAATCGGATGCGGCAAATAATATCGTAGCCGCGGAAAAGGCCGAACTGCTGGATTGCAAAAATTCCATCATTGTAACCGAGGATACGGGGCATCTTATTGCTTTGATTGGTGTGGAAAATATGGTCGTTGCGCATAGTCCCGATGCAACACTGATATGCCCGGCCAGCCAGAGTCATCGTCTCAAGGAACTGCTGGAACAGATTCAGCGGCATGGCGGCCAGCGTTATCTATAAGTTCAGGGAGCAGTGTATTGCGTTATCTTGCCATTGATCTTGGCCTTAAGCGTGTCGGGCTTGCCATCAGCGACGCCGGCCAGACTTTGGCGTTCCCACTGGTGGTTTTGGATGCAGGATCTGGTCTGATTTCTAAAATTGCGGAAATCATCCCGTCGGAAAAGGTTGGTGCAATTGTAATCGGTTTGCCCCTGAATATGGATGGCTCCGAAGGCCCGCGCGCAAAAGCCTCTCGTGAATTTGCGGATAAATTAACGAAGGTGGTTTCTGTCCCCATAACGCTGTTTGATGAGCGTCTCAGTAGTGCCGAAGCGGATTGGAAACTGATGGGATCGGAATTAACGCGTGATGGAAAGAAAAAGCGACAGGATGCCATTGCTGCTGCGGTGTTCTTGCAGGCATTTTTCGATCAGCAAAAAGATACCATGAACAAGCCTCATTTTATTCAATCACCGACGGTTCAGGAAGCAACACGGAAAGCGGTCTTGTTTTTCTGTGATCGTGTGCGCGATGCCATTGCGAAAAAGGGAGTTTGTTATTGTGCCTTGAGCGGAGGAAGCAGCCCGAAACTGTTCTTTGAATGGCTCTCCGCCGAAACATCACTGGACTGGACACGGATACATTTTTTCTGGGCGGATGAACGGTGTGTCGGGCCGGATCACCCGGACAGTAATTATTTTCTGGCTCAGATGTCGTTATTATCTCATGTTCCAATCCCGCAGCAAAACATTCATCGCATTTTGGGGGAATTACCGCCTGCGGAAGCAGCCGAACAATATCACAACGAAATTCGTCGTATAATGGGATTGCAGGCAGGACAATGGCCGAGCTTTGATATTGTTCTTTTGGGGCTTGGCGCGGATGGGCATACGGCTTCCCTGCTTCCGGGGACGGAGGTTGTGGACAATCAGCAGGATATTGCCGCGGCAGTGTTTTCACGGGACGTACCTCATACGCGAGTGACATTGACAGCGCCGGTATTGACAGCCGCCCGGTTGCTTTTGTTTATTATCACCGGCCGCTCCAAACAGGACATTCTCAAAGAAGTCCTCAGTCCGCCGCCCCGTCCCTGGCAATATCCAGTCCATGCACTTTGGCCTGCGGTGGGCAAAATGACGTGGTTTATAGATGCCGAGGCGGCACAGCTTATTGATACGGACAATTAACCGGTTCGGATTGAATCAGTCGGCATCCATTTTCTGATAATAGCATCTTCAGACGGTCAAGCTGCCCAGGCTTTTGGCAAAATATCAAACCATATTCGGCAGACATGGCAATCAGCTTGCGGTCCGGGTGGCCATCAAGATAGGGTGCATTGATCATGATAATTTCGAATGTATCTTTGGTATTCTGTATCACCGTTCGGATATTAACCTGGCTGAAACGAACAAAAAACTCCGCGGGCCATAGTGACAAGTTGGGGATTACGGTTTTCAATGGATAGGGAGATATAATTCCATCGGTTGTATTGGAGTTGAGTTCAAATACTTTGGCGGCGGCGTTACGTCGTGTATCCATATCAACAAGAAGACACCTTCGGTTGGACTGAGCCATTGCGATTGCTATTTTCACGGGGATAGTGACTGGCAGATTATCCAGCCCTGCACCTGCCAGAAGGATGATTTTATTTTTGCTGTTCAGCCGCTGGATTTTTTGGATTAGAGGTGAAGTAAAGTCGGCAGCATTATCAGTATTTTGAGCTTTGGCCTTGGAGGATTGGCCGGGAAAAAGGGTTGTCGTTTGTGGTTTTCGGAATAAATGCCAGAGGGTAATCAATAGGATGCAGGCAAAAAAACAGCCCACGGCTGCGTATAAATAAGGCGAGCCTAATAAGCTCTCAGCCCATCCGTTAAGCGGAACTGTAAAACCGGCAATTTCCATCCTTGTTCAATTATGATTCCACGACCAGGGGGGGCGCTGCATCGTTTTTTGCTTTTTATCAAGAAATTGCAGGATATCCCGCTTGACGATTTCAGCAAACAAGGCATCCGATGGAACCGAATCGGAAAACCGTCCAGGAATGGGTGGAGTGCGATGCAAATCCGACGTTTCAGAAACAGGTTCATTACACACCGAGGACACGATTTGGATTTCTTTAAGTCCGGCTGCATCCGGTGTTTTGACAAACTGCCCAACGACGCGTGAGATGGCATCTTCTTTGGCGGACTGGGGGCGAGTACCCGGCGATTGTCGTTGCGATGCGACTGAACGCCGGTGCTCGGCCATAATCTGGTCAGCCAGATTAAAGCTCGGGATGCCTGATTCCGATTCAGCGACACATTCATCCGCTTCCGAAGAGGACGGTTCGTCAATTGGAAATACCATTTGTTCCGGCTGTTCAGACACCATATCCGCAACTGGATGTTCCAGGGCAGACCGGGGCAAGTCCGTCTGGTCGGATATGGAAAGCCGCTCCTGCAGTTGCTGAATCTCAGTCTGAAGCTTTTCGAGTTCATGGTCGCGTAAATAGAGCATGCTGTGCAGTTGGTTATTTTCTTCACCAAGAAGCTGATGATCCCCTTTGAGACGTTCCAGTTGCCGGCCAGTGTTTTCAAGCCGCTGTTCGGTAATTCGTATTTGGTCCTGAAGTTGAACCACTTCATTTCCCGCTGCACAGAGACGGTCGGTTTCCGCCAGCAACGCAGCCATGCGATTTTCAAGCTCACGCCGCTGATGCTCTGTTTTTTCAAGCAGTTGTTTTTGTTCGTCAATCAGATGCAGAAGCTCTGATGTTTTATGTTCAGACTGTTCACCGGTTTCGGCTATCTGATCTTCCAGTTCCGCGATACGGAGTTTTAACTGCCGAATCGATTCTTCAGACAGGCTGCTTTGCTGAGTCAATTCAGAACGAGTTGCTTCCAGTTGGCTGACGGCCTCCTGATTCTGTGTCGTCAGGGTATCATTTTGCATGCGAAGGGTATTTAACGCTTCCTGCTGTCGGCGGGATTCGGCTTCAAAATCTGCAATCGCATTTGCAAGGGTGGTTCTTTCAAGATGTACTGCATCAAACTCCCGACGGTTTTGTTTTAAAACGTGCTCAAGATCGCTTAATGCCTTGCGAATTTCTACCAACTCCTGAGATTGGCTGTAATTTTCCTGTTTTAACTGGTCTGCTAATTGTTCCAGAGAAACAATCTTCGTCTCTAATCCTGTTTTTTCCCGCTGATGCAGCTCATAGTGCTCGATTTGTTCAAATTTCAGTTGTTCAATCTGGCGTTCTTTCTGTTCCAAAAGTGCGGAGACATCGGATTGGAACTGTGTTGGTTGTTGATGGGCCTGAAGAGCTGTTTGAGCCTGTTCCAGAAGGAGTTGTTTTTCGTTCAATTGCCCGAGGGCCGAATCAAGGGCTGCTTTCTGTTCTTGAAGAACCTGTTCTCTGGCAGCGAGTTGAGCCTGAATCTCATGGATCCTATTTTGGGCGGCTTGAAACGCGCTATTTTTTTGATCGAGGTCCGCCTGAATTGTTGCATTTTGAGAGGACAGGGCATCGTGAATATCCTTGTTGTGGACAAGAAAAGACTCATAGGCAGTCTTCCGCTCTTCTATTTCTGCGTGAAGACACTTGAGTTGCTCACCCGCGTGCTCTGCTTGCAAACGCAGGGCTGTCAACTCGACCGTTACCTCTTGCGTCTGCCGGCGTTCGTCGGAAAGCTGCTTTTCAAGTTCTTGAATCTGGATATTCAATTCTGTAATTCGAATGTTATTTTCGCCAATATCCTGATTTAACGCATCTTCTATCTCTGATTTTTTTGCCGGCGCAATGAATGTCACTCTTGAGTCATCTTTTTTCTGGTCTGAGGTCCTTTGGAGCTGATCAAAGGATAAAATCCTTGCTCCAACAGGATAATTATTGTCCTGTATTAAGTTGCGCGGTGTTGAGCTTGTTTCCGGCGAAACGGCGAAATCCTTTTTTGGGGATGTTTCTTCACCAGAAATTGGCTTCGATTCGCGCAGCCTCCCACCTTGCGAAACCTGCTGTAAGGCTCGCAAAATATCCGCTTTGCATTGCAAAATATCGGCGTCCAGATTTTCCGATGGATGCTTTTCCGGGTTCACATGACCCCTCCAAATTCAATTTCAACCCAATTATATCAAGCCAGGTCCCATAATGCAATATGATAAATCACCCATTTTATCAGAATAGAGGCGTTTCCTGGGTTTGTGGTCCCATCGACAAACAGCTAAAATCGCCGGGATGAAATTCTGAAATCAGATGATTAATATCCGCAACAGTGACGGCACGTACAGCCTCGATATCTTCAGCCAGTGTACGATACTGCCTGGAATAGACCCAGTTGAAACCCAATCCAAAGAGCCGCCCCATAGGTTGTTCAGATTTGATTGTCAAGGCGGACAGAACTTTATTCTTAGCCGCTTTTAACTCATTTCCCTGAATGCCATTTTTACTCAAATCCATGAATATTCCTCGGATAATATCGGCTACTTTGCCGGAGGCGGCCGGTTCACAGCAGATATAGCTGTACATCGCACCCACGCCATCCATGGTCTCGGCCTGCATGGATGCAGCCTCGGCAATGGCCGGGTCAACCAGCGACCAGAAATACCGTGAGCCGCTGTCATCCCCAATGATCATGCCCAATAACGAGGCGGCGAATCGACGGGGGTCCTGCATCGAGACCATGGGACTGATCATGCAGATGTGATGACGTGCAAGCGTATCCTTCTGAATATGTTTTTTCTGCCGGGTCCCCTCATAAAAGGACAAGGGGCGTTCCGCCACAGCAGGTTTCCAGCTTCCGCAAATAGACGCGATTAATTCACAGAAATGATCAAAATCGAAATTTCCACAGGCGGCGGCGACCAGGTTATTGGAAGCATATCGACGATCAAAATATTCACGCATTTGTCCGACTTTTAAATCCCCGATGGTCTGTTCGGTTCCGAGGGTGCTGTTGCCGCAGGGATGACTCCCAAAATGCAGGGCCCGTGCCTGGTCCAGGACATCAAATTGCGGCATGTCTTTATACATGGCGATTTCCTGGAGAATTACATTTTTTTCGATATTGAAGTCTTCTTCCCGCAGGGAAGGCCGCATCAACTGAGACCACAATTTTGCCACCTCGGGCAGGAATTCCGAAAGGACTGCGGCATAATACACGGTATTTTCTTCGCCTGTGAAGGCATTGAATTTAGCACCTATGCCGTCAAAGGCCTCGTTGACCTGCTGCCAATTCAGCCCATCGGTTCCCTTAAAGAGCATGTGTTCCAGAAAATGCGAGACTCCGCTGATTTCAGGCGTTTCATCACGGGAGCCTGTTCTGGCGAAAAAGCCCATTGCCGCAGTTTGTGCCTGAGGATGAATCTCACCAATAATGGTTAATCCGTTATCGAGCTGTCTGTGTTTAAAGGTCATAACGTTGATAATTTCAATTAAAGTTGAATCGGTTTTGGCCCAATTGTGGCAACGGTAAATTCATTGAATGGATTGGCATTTAGAAAAGCCAGCAGGGAAGACGAACTGATGGTTTCAATCTTTTGACGTATTTCCGACAACGTACGAACCCGGCCCAGATAATAATGATCGCCTGCGATACCCGCGGCGCGGGCCGCCGAGGATTCGCTTTGCATAATCAGCGTGCTTTTCAAGCCGATTTTGGCGCGGTGCAGTTCATCTTCAGAAAAACCCTCCCGCAGCCGGCGAAATTGTTCGACCGTGACTTCCAGAGTTTGCTGGGCCTGGTCGGGGGTGGTACCGGTGTAACAACTGATGGCGGCATGGTCTTTCAGGGACTGATATCGGGCACCGACCGTATAACACAGGCCGCGTTTTTCACGTACCTCGGTAAATAACCGACTGCTCATTCCGCCGGACAGGATAGAAACTGCCCCCATGATATCATAGTAATGGGCATCCTGAATTGTTGGAACCGCAGTCATCAGGCCGATATGAACCTGTGCTCCTTCGTTAGCCAGATGGGTATATTGCTGTCCGCGCTGACCTGCTGTCGGACGACGAACTCCTGTTCCGCTCAAATGGGCGAATCGTTTTTCCAGCAAGCTGCACACTGAGGAAAAATCATATTTTCCGGCCACGGAGAATATACACTGTGACCAGTCAAACTGCTGCTGGATGATTCGACGGCAGCAGTCTGCTGTCAGGCCTTCCAGGTCGCCTTGTTTCCCTTCGGCAGGGCGGTTGTAAGGTCGGGGATAATATTGTTCAGTGACCAGCAGGCGAACCTTGTGCTGCGGGTCATCATCCAGGGCTGCCAATTCATGCAGTGCCAGTTGCCGTGAAGGCTCAAACTGGTCATCTTCCAGCAGCGGTGCTGTTAAAATGTCGGCGTAAATATCCAGTGCGGCAAGCAGATTGGCCGATTCAAGAGATGCGCTGAGTGATAAATTTTCCGCTGTTACGGCACAGTTGCGGTGAATACCGAGTTCATCAAGGGATTCAATCAGACAGCGGCTATTACGTTGTCCGGCTCCGCGAAGCAGCCAGTCGAGAATGACTTCACCGGCTCCGGAGCAACCCTCAGGGTAAAAAGCGTTTCCGGCTGGCAGCAAAAAATAAAACGAGGCCGATTCCACATCCGCCATAGGCTCGCCGAGAAGAATCATTCCATTATCGAGTCTGTGACTGTCAAGCCGTTCTTTCATGAGTCCGTCTTTCGCCGCACCCGGCGGCAGCTGAAGGTTGTTGAATATCTATTTTAGGCCACGGCCGATTCTGTGGCATCATCACGTTTGTCGCTGTCAAACTGGACACTGATTTTTTTGCTGATTCCCTGAGTCTGCATGGTGATGCCATAGAGCATATCCGCAATACTCATGGTCCGCTTGGAGTGCGTAATGACGATAAATTGCGACAGTTCCCGGAACTGCTTGACGATCAGGTTGAACCGTTCATTATTAGCTTCGTCGAGAGCCGCATCCACCTCATCCAGCACGCAGACGGGAGAGGGCTTG